>NZ_JBSFGK010000132.1:0-16988 GCF_053596495.1 Kitasatospora sp. NPDC001683 | reverse complement strand
CTGAGCCACCTCAACATCATGGGCCTGCACAGCCCCCAGTCCGCGATCACCTCCGCGATCGTCTTCAACGCCCTGGTCATCATCGGCCTGATCCCACTCGCCCTGCGCGGCGTGAAGTACCGCCCGTCCGACGCCAGTTCGCTGTTGCGCCGCAACATCGGGATCTACGGCTTCGGCGGTCTGGTGGTGCCGTTCGTCGGCATCAAGCTGATCGACCTGATCGTCCAGTTCATCCCCGGCCTCAACTGACGCAGGGAAGGAGAGAAACACCATGTCCAAGCCCCTGCCGACGACCGTCCGCACCCACTTCACCGCGCTGCGCGTGCTCCTGGTGCTCACGGTGATCCTGGGAGTCGCCTACCCGCTGCTGATCACCGGGATCAGCCAGGCCGTCTTCAGCGACAAGGCCAACGGCTCGATCGTGAAGTCCGATGGCAAGGAGGTCGGTTCGAGCCTGCTCGGCCAGAACTACGACCTGCCCAGGAAGAACCCCGACGACCCGAAGGAGGAGCCGGTGCCGGACCCGAAGTGGTTCCAGCCCCGGCCCTCCGCCAACAACCACGCTGGCGACAACTCCGGCGCCAGCAACCTCGGCCCGAACAGCGACGACCTGCTGAAGGCCGTCAACGACCGCCGCGCCGCCGTCGCCGCCTTCGACGGCGTCGACCCGGCGAGCGTGCCTGCCGACGCGCTGACCGCCTCCGGCTCCGGCCTCGACCCGCACATCTCGGTGGCGTACGCCAAGGAGCAGGTCAACCGGGTCGCCAAGGAGCGCAAGCTGCCGGTGGAGACGGTCGCCAAGCTGGTCGACCAGTACACCGAGGGCCGCTCGCTCGGCTTCCTCGGTCAGGAGGGCGTCAACGTCGTCCTCCTCAACAAGGCGATCAGCGAGCAGAAGTGACCGAACGATGACACCCCACGACATACCAGGGTGACCGGGCCGACCCGGGCGCGGGAGGATGCCTCCGCGCCCGGGTCGGCCGCCCCGTATCCACCGCCGCGTACCGTCCAGCCGTCACCTCCCGATGGAAAGAAGCAGTGCCCATGGCCCGCGACCTCACCCCCGGCTCCGGCGTCCGCACCGGTCGGCTGAGGGTGTACCTCGGTTCCGCCCCGGGGGTCGGCAAGACCTACCGGATGCTGGACGAGGCCCGGCGCAGACAGGAACGCGGGGCCGACGTCGTGGTCGGGTACATCGAGTGCCACGGCCGCCGCCACACCGAGGCCATGACCGAGGGGCTGGAGGTCCTGCCGCGGGCCCACCGCTCCTACCGCGACGCCGAGTTCGAGGAGATGGACCTCGACGCGGTGCTCGCCCGCCGCCCGTCCGTCGTCCTGGTCGACGAGCTGGCGCACACCAACATCCCCGGCGGACGCAACGCCAAGCGCTGGCAGGACATCGAGGAACTGCTCGCCGCCGGGATCGACGTCATCACGACCGTCAACGTCCAGCACCTGGAATCGCTGAACGACGTCGTCCAGAAGATCACCGGCATCCCCCAGCGCGAGACCGTCCCGGACGAGGTCGTCCGCCGGGCCGACCAGATCGAACTCGTCGACATGGCCCCGCAGGCGCTGCGCCGGCGCATGGCCCACGGCAACGTCTACAAGGCCGAGAAGGTGGACGCCGCGCTCTCCAACTACTTCCGGGTCGGCAATCTCACCGCCCTGCGCGAACTCGCCCTGCTCTGGGTGGCCGGGCGGGTCGACGAGGGGCTGCGCGACTACCGGGCAGCGCACAGCATCAACCGGGTCTGGGAGACCCGCGAGCGGGTGGTGGTCGCCCTCACCGGCGGCCCGGAGGGCGAGACCCTGATCAGACGCGCCGCCCGGATCTCCCGCCCGTCTCCCCCCACCACCCCTGGCCGAGACGCTCCGCGTCGCCCCTCTCTTCGCACCGCCGGCGGCGAACTGCTGGCCGTCCACGTCTCCCGCAGCGACGGCCTGGCCGGCGCCTCCTCCGGCGCGCTCGCCCAGCAGCGCCGGCTGGTGGAGACCCTCGGCGGCAGCTACCACGTGGTGGTCGGCGACGACATCCCCACCGCGCTGCTCGCCTTCGCCCGCGCCCACCACGCCACCCAGCTGGTGCTCGGCACCAGCCGCCGCGGCCGGATCAACCGCTTCCTCACCGGCCCCGGCATCGGCGAGACCACCGTGGACGCCTCCGAGGACATCGACGTCCACATGGTCACCCACGAGTTCACCGGCCGCGGCCGGCTGCCCTCGCTGGGCCGGCGCCACTCCCGGCGCCGCACCATCGCCGGCTACCTCGCCGGCTTCGTGCTGCCCGGGCTGCTCACCGCCGTGCTCTCCCAGGCGCACGCCACCATCAACCTCACCACCGACGCGCTGATCTTCCAGCTCGGCGTGGTCATCGTCGCCCTGCTCGGCGGCGCCATGTCCGCCCTGCTGGCCGCGTTCATCGCCTCGGTGCTGCTGAACTACTACTTCATCCCGCCGGTCCACAGCCTGACCATCAACGAGACCAACAACATCGTCGCCCTGGTGGTGTTCGCCGCCATCGCGCTCGCCGTCTCCACCGTGGTCGACCACGCCGGCCGGCTCACCACCCGGGCCGCCCGCGCGACCGCCGAGGCCGAGACCCTCTCCACCCTGGCCGGCAGCGTGCTGCGCGGCGCCGACGCGCTGCCCGCCCTGCTGGAGAAGTCCCGTACGGCCTTCGGCATGCGGACCGTCGCGCTGCTCTCCCGCTCCGACGGCGAAGTGCTCGCCCACTGCGCGGACCGAGCCGAAGGGGGCGCCGGAGCGAAGAGTGTCGGCACCGGGACAGAGCGCCCGGAGGCGAGCGGGCGAGTAACCGCCGAGCACCCGGACGACGGGGAGGGGCCGCACGAGACCACCGAGGTCCCGGTCGGCGCCGACGCCGTCCTAGTGCTCACCGGCCGCCGGCTGCCCGCCGCCGACCAGCGGGTGCTCACCGCCTTCGCCGCCCACGTCGGCGCCGCGCTGGAACGTGACCGGCTGGCCGTGGTCGCCGCCGAGGTCGAGCCGATCAAGGCCGCCGACCGGATGCGCACCGCGCTGCTCGCCGCCGTCAGCCACGACCTGCGCACCCCGCTCGCCGCCGCCCGCGCCTCGGTCGGCTCGCTGCGCAGCCCCGACGTCGAGTTCTCGCCCGAGGACCAGGCCGAACTCCTCGCCACCGCCGACGAGTCGCTGGTCAAACTCACCCGGCTGGTGGACAACCTGCTCGACATGAGCCGCCTCCAGGCCGGCGCCCTCACCCTGCACCTCACCGGGACCCACCTGGACGAGGTCCTGCCCAGGGCGCTCGACAGCCTCCCCGACCCGTACGCGCCGGTCCGGCCGCTCGACCTGGACGGCGCCCCGCCGGTGCTTGCCGACCCGCCGCTGCTGGAACGGGTGCTCGCCAACGTGATCACCAACGCGCTGCGGTACAACGCCCCCGGCGCGCCCGTCCTGGTCACCGCCAGTCACCACGCCGACCTGGTCGAGATCCGGGTGATCGACCGCGGCCCCGGCATCGCCCCCGAGGACCGCGACCGGGTCTTCCTGCCCTTCCAGCGCCTCGGCGACACCGACAACACCACCGGCGTCGGCCTGGGGCTTGCTCTCTCCCGCGGTCTCGCCGAGGCCATGGGCGGCAGCCTGGAGGTCGAGGACACCCCCGGGGGCGGCACCACCATGCTGCTCACCCTGCCCGCGGCCGCCGAGCCCGCCGCCGCCGAGCACTTCGCCGCCGAGCACTTCGCCACTGGGAAGGAGCCACCGCATGAGTGAGATCCTGATCGTCGACGACGAACCGGCCATCCTGCGCACCCTGCGGATCAACCTCAGCGCCCGCCAGTACGCCGTCCGCACCGCCGCCACCGGCGGGGAGGCGCTCGACCGGGCCGCGCACTCCGTCCCGGACGCCGTCCTGCTCGACCTCGGTCTGCCCGACCTCGACGGCATGGACGTGCTGCGCGGACTGCGCACCCGCAGCCCGATGCCGGTCATCGTGCTCTCCGGCCGGTCCGACGCCGCCGACAAGATCGACGCCCTCGACGCGGGCGCCGACGACTACCTCACCAAGCCCTTCCTGATGGACGAACTGCTGGCCCGGTTACGGGCGGTGCTGCGCCGGCCGCTGGGCGCCGTCCCGCCGGGTCGACCGGTGATCGGCGACCACACCGTCGACCTCGCCGCCACCACGGTGCTCGGCCCGGGCGGCCCGGTGCGGCTCACCCCGACCGAGTGGCGGATCCTCAGCCTGCTGCTCGCCAACCCCGGCCGGCTGGTCCCCGGGCGGCAGATCCTGCGCGAGGTGTGGGGGCCGGCCCAGGAGGCGCGCGGCAACTACCTGCGGGTCTACCTGGCCGGGCTGCGCCGCAAACTGGAGCGCGATCCGGCCCGCCCGCGCCACCTGATCACCGAGCCGGGGATCGGGTACCGGTACGTGCCGTAGGACGTGTCCGACACGCCCCTGGTGGGCCGCGTCAACGAGCCGTCAAGAGGCGGTTCGTGGGCGACAGGAGGGCGTCAAGGCCGGTCGGGGGCGGTGGTCCGCGGTCGTAGTGTCAGGGCTGGAACGAGCGGGCCCTGCTCGGTGTGGGGGAAGCCCGGGACCGCTCCAGCCGCCGTCCAAGGACGGCCAGCAGGTGGGGAAGGGGCGCGCGACACAGATCGCGCGCCCCTTTGGCTTCCGCCGGTGCCCCGTGAACCGGTGCTCAGCAGCCCGCGCCGCCGGACTGCCGGGGCAGCGCCAGCGCCACGGTGTCCGCGAACTCCCGTACCGCGCTGGTCCGGCTGACCACCCGGCCGCTGTGCACCACCAGCCGGCTGTGCCCGCCCGCGAGCGCCCCGGCCAGGCTGTCCCCGCGCACCGCCAGCAACTCCGCCGGGAAGCCGGCGTCCACCCGGACCGGCGGCAGCCCGAGCGCCGCCCTGGCCTGGTTCGCCACCGCGTCGTACGCCGCCTCCGGGTCCAACTCCCCACCGGCGGCGAGCAGATAGGCGGACTCCAGCGGATCGGCCCGGCCGACCGGGTTGGACTGGTCCCGCAGGGCCCCGCTGCCCGCCGCCAGCGGCACCCGGGCAGCGGTCAACTCCCGCACCAGGCCCGGCCGCGGGCCGGCCGGACGGCCCTCCAGCCCGGTGCAGCCGCCGTTCTGCGGCAGCCAGACCACCCGCACCCCGCTGGTCGCCAGCACGGTGGACGCGCCGCGGGCCAGCGCCCCGCACGGGCCGAGCGTCACCCGAGGCCGCAGCGGAGCCAAGGCGCTTGCCAGCCTGGCGAGTTGGACCGAATCCTCGGCGGTGGTGTGCAGGTCCACCGGACAGTCCGCCTCCCGGGCGGCCTCCAGCAGCAGGTGCACGTACCCGGCCGGGTCCGGGTCCAGCTCCGGGCAGCCGCCGGCCGCCGTGGCGCCCAGCTTGAGGGCCTCGCGCAGTTGTGCCCGTCCGTCCGCGCCGGCCCGGCCGGTGAGCAGCCGGGGCATCGCCACCGCTTGGAGCTCGGCCAAGCCCCGCAGCGCCTGGCGGGCGGTGAGCACCGCCTCCAGTCGGCGCAGCCCGTGCACGTCGCCGATCCGTACGTGGGTGCGCTGGGCGGTGGCGCCGTAGCCGAGCGAGGTGAGCGCGGCCTCGGTGACCCGGCGGGTGAGGTCGGCGGGGGTGTCCGGCGGCGGGGCGGGCAGGGCGGCGGAGAAGGCGCTGTCGTAGTGGGCGTGCGCCTCGGCGGGGGCCGGGAGCAGCAGGTAGCCGCGGAGGTCGATCCGGGCGCCGGTGGTGACGGTGGGGGTGCCGGGCAGGGCGGGCAGCGGGCCGAGGCTGCCGACGGTGCCGACCGCCTGGATCCGGTCACCGCTGATCCGGACGTCCACCACCCGTCCGTCGGCCAGTCGGGCTCCGGTGAACAGCAGGACCGGGCCGTGCCCGAGCGGGTTGGCCGCCGGGTCGGGCTCGGAGTGCGGCCCGTCGGCGGCTGCGCTGTCCATCGCCGGCTCCTTCTCGTGCCCCGACCAATGAGCGTCGAGCCTATGGCGGACGGGGGTGGGGTGCCGGGAGGCGGGCAATAGTCGTATCGGCTCGGGGCGCGGGGCTCGCGGGCCGGTCGAACGCCCGGCCTCGGATCGGTCGTCCGTCCCCCTCGCCCACCTGCGGTCTTCGCCCCGGGATACGGATTTCACCTCTGGGCGCGGAACGTGTAATCTCTTCCTCGTTCGCCCCTATAGCTCAGTCGGTAGAGCGTCTCCATGGTAAGGAGAAGGTCTGCGGTTCGATTCCGCATGGGGGCTCTGGTGAAAGGCAGTCAGCTTCGGCTGTGCTGCTGATCACTGTGGCGGTGTAGCTCAGTTGGTAGAGCAAGCGGCTCATAATCGCTGTGTCACCGGTTCAAGTCCGGTCACCGCTACCCCGCGTAGTCGGTCGGGAGATCGCACTCCCGGTCGGCTACTCTTGTTGTGTTCTTATTCGTTGTCCAAGGAAGGCACTCCCGTGGCTGCCACCGACGTCCGCCCGAAGATCACGCTGGCCTGCGTGGAGTGCAAGGAGCGGAACTACATCACCAAGAAGAACCGGCGCAACGACCCGGACCGTCTTGAGATGAAGAAGCACTGCCCCCGCTGCAACTCGCACACCGCGCACCGCGAGACCCGCTGACCCTGTCGCAGGGCTCCGGGCCTGTGTGAATTCAGGTCTTCGACTCCGGGCCGCATCCCTCAACAGGGGGTGCGGCCCGGAGTCTTTTCCGCGTCCGCCCGCGTTTCCGCCCCGCGTTTCCATCCCGTTTCCACCCGCCTTCCCAGGAGCTGCCATGGCGCTCGACCCGTCCTTCATCGGGCGTAGTTACCCGCCCACCGATCCGTACGAGGTCGGCCGGGAGAAGATCCGCGAGTTCGCGATCGCGATCGGGGACGCCAATCCGGCGTACACCGACGCGGAGGCCGCGAAGGCGCTGGGCCACCGGGACGTGATCGCCCCGCCGACCTTCCCGTTCGCGATCGCCTTCCAGGCGGCCGGTCAGGTGGTCGAGGACCCGGAGCTGGGCCTGGACTACAGCCGGGTGGTGCACGGTGACCAGAAGTTCCTCTACAGCCGCCCGGTGCAGGCCGGCGACCGGCTGACGGTCGCGGTCACCATCGACAACATCAAGTCGCTGGCGGGCAACGACGTGCTCACCGTGCGTGGCGAGGTGGCGGACGAGACCGGCGAGCACGTGGTGACGGCGATCATGACGCTGGTGGCCCGGGCCGCCGACGGGGCGGGGGAGTGAGCGCGATGGCGATCAACTACGACGAGGTCGAGGTCGGCACCCAGCTGCCGGCGCAGTCCTTCCCGGTGACCCGCGCCACACTGGTGCGCTACGCGGGCGCCTCCGGCGACTTCAACCCGATCCACTGGAACGAGAAGTTCGCCCTGGAGGTCGGCCTGCCGGACGTCATCGCGCACGGCATGTTCACCATGGCCGAGGCGATCCGGGTGGTCACCGACTGGGTCGGCGACCCGGCCGCGGTGGTCGAGTACGGCGTCCGCTTCACCCGGCCGGTGCCGGTACCGAACGACGGGGTCGGCGCGGTGATCGAGGTCTCGGCCAAGGTCGCCAAGAAGCTGGACGACCGCAAGGTGCAGATCGACCTGCTGGCCACCTCGGGCGGGCAGAAGGTGCTCGGGATGTCCAGGGCGGTCGTCCGGCTCGCCTGAGGCCCTTGGTTCTCCGGCCTGCTTTCAGGCCGTTCTCCGAGGTCAGCCGCCCCGGGAGCCCGTTCGGCGGGCTGCCGGGGCGGCTTTCGGCCTTGCGTAGCTAGTGATTGGTCACTAACTTGGCTCTCGTGGCGAAGACGAGCATGCGGATGAGTGCGGAGGAACGGCGAGAGAGCGTCGTCCGGGCCGCGATGATCGAGTTCGCCAGGAGCGGCTACCGGGGGACGTCCACCGAGGCGATCGCCCGTCGGGTGGGCGTCTCGCAGCCGTACCTGTTCCGGCTGTTCCCGAGCAAGCAGGCGATCTTCGCGGCCGCCGCCGAGCGCTGCATCGAGGAGACCTGGCGGGTCTTCGACGAGGCGTCCGTCGGGCTGACCGGGGAGGAGGCCGCCGCGGCGATGTCCGAGGCGTACCTGGGCCTGGTCGAGGACGGCGAGCAGCTCATGATGCAGATGCAGCTCTACGTCTCGGTGTTCGCCTCCCGGATGGCCGGCGAGGACGAGATCGGCGAGAGCGCCCGGCGGCTGTGGGGGGAGCTGTTCGAGCGGGTCCGGGAACGGGTCGGCGGTGATGTGCAGGGCACCACGGAGTTCTTCGCGTACGGGATGCTGATCAACGCCCTGGTGGCACTGGGCTTCCCCCGGGAGCACCGGATCTGGGACGGCTTCGGCGAACACGAGGACGGGCGCGCGGGGGACCGGTAGCGGGTCGCACGGTGCAGTCCGTGCGACCTTTTTTCGTCCCTCGAAAGTTAGTGATCAATAACTATCCGGGAAACCCTGGGGGGAAGCGAAGTCATGACCGAGATCACGACGAAACACGCGGCCGGGCTCGCGACCGAGCAACCGGGCCTCGGGCGCACCGGCGTCTGGACCCTGGTGATCACCAGCCTCGCGGGCTTCATGGCCGCCCTGGACAACCTGGTCGTCACCACCGCACTGCCGTCCATCCGCGAGGAACTCGGCGGCGGGCTGTCCGACCTGGAGTGGACGGTGAGCGCCTACACCCTGTCCTTCGCCGTGCTGCTGATGTTCGGCGCGGCGCTCGGCGACCGCTTCGGCCGCCGTCGGATGTTCCTGATCGGGCTCAGCCTCTTCACCGCCGGCTCGGCCGCGGCCGCGCTCTCGCCGGGCATCGGCGCGCTGATCGCCGCCCGCGCCGTCCAGGGCGTCGGAGCCGCGGTGTCGATGCCGCTCACCCTCACCCTGCTCACCGCCGCCATCCCGGCGGCCAAGCGCGGCATGGCCTTCGGCATCTGGGCCGGCGTCAACGGCCTCGCCATCGCCGCCGGTCCGCTGATCGGGGGCACCCTGACCGAGCACTTCTCCTGGCAGTGGATCTTCTGGGTGAACGTCCCGGTCGGCGTCGCCCTGGTACCGCTGGCCGCCCTGCGGCTGCGCGAGAGCCACGGCGCCGCCCCGGCCCTGGACGCGGTCGGCACGGTGCTGGTGAGCCTCGGCCTGTTCGGCGTCGTGCTCGGCCTGATCCGCGGCAATCCGGACGGCTGGACCAGCCCGCTGGTGCTGGCCGCGCTGGCCGGCGGCCTGGTGCTGCTGATCGCCTTCGTGCGGTACGAGCAGCGCGGCGCCAGGCACCCGATGCTGCCGATGCGGCTGTTCCGCAACCGGTCCTTCGCCGCCGTCAACGCCTCCGGCCTGCTGATGTTCCTCGGGATGTTCGGCTCGATCTTCCTGATCAGCCAGCACCTGCAGACCGTGGGCGGCTACACCCCGCAGGAGGCCGGCATCCGGATGCTCCCGTGGACCGGGGTGGGGCTGGTCGTCGCACCGGTCGCCGGCATCCTGGCCGACCGCTTCGGCGGCCGCCCGATCGTGCTCGTCGGACTGACGCTGCAGGGCGTCGGCCTGGCGCTGTACGCGGCGATCAACGGCGGGCTCGGGCACTACGAGTACGCCCCGGCGGTGCCCGCCGTGGTGATGTGCGGCGTCGGCATGGCGATGTACTTCGCACCGACCGCCGCCATGGTGATGGACAGCGTCCGACCGGAGGAGCAGGGCATCGCCTCCGGGGCCAACAACGCACTGCGCGAGGTCGGCGGCGCGCTCGGGGTGGCCGTGCTGTCGGCGGTGTTCTCGGCGCGCGGCGGCGACGGCTCGCCGGGGACCTTCGTCGACGCGATGGTGCCCGCGCTGTACGTCGGCGCCGGGATCGTGCTGGCGGGCGGGGTCTGTGCGCTGCTGCTGCCCCGCCGGGCGAAGGCGTCGGGGCCGAAGGCGTCGGGGGCGGCGCTGGCCGAGCGGGCCGCGACGAGCGAGCGGGCCGTCCCGGCCGAGGCCTCGAAGGCCTGAGCGGGCGGCGCGGCCCACCGGGGGCGGCCGAACGGCCGTCCCCGTCCCCGTACGCTGGTGGGCGTGCTGGTAGAAAACGACGCCCCCCTCGCCCCGCTGACCACGCTCCGGCTCGGCGGCCCGGCCCGCCGCCTGGTGACCGCCCACACCGACGACGAGGTGATCGCCGCCGTCCGCGAGGCCGACGCGGCGGGCGAGCCGCTGCTGGTCCTCGGCGGCGGCTCCAACCTGGTGATCGGCGACGCCGGCTTCCCCGGCACGGTGCTGCGGATCGCCACCACCGGCTTCGCCCTGGACGGCACCGTGCTGGAGCTGGCGGCCGGCGAGGTGTGGTCGGAGGCGGTCACCCGCACGGTGCGCGAGCACGGCCTGGCCGGGATCGAGTTCCTGGCCGGCATCCCCGGCTCGGCCGGTGCGACCCCGGTGCAGAACGTCGGCGCGTACGGCCAGGAAGTGGCCCAGACCGTCACCGAGGTGGTCGCGTACGACCGCGCGGCGGGCGAGGTGGTCACCCTGAGCAACGCCGAGTGCGCCTTCTCCTACCGGCACAGCCGCTTCAAGGCCGAGCCGGACCGCTACGTGGTGCTGCGGGTGCGGTTCGCCCTGGCGGACCACGCGGGGCTCTCCACCCCGGTCAAGTACGCCGAGGTGGCCAGGCACTTCGGCGTCGAGCAGGGCGAGCGGGTGCCGCTGGTCGAGGCGTACGACGCGGTGCTGGGGCTGCGGGCCGGCAAGGGCATGGTGCTGGACCCGGCGGACCACGACACCTGGTCGGCCGGCTCCTTCTTCACCAACCCGGTGCTCACGGCGGCCCAGTACGAGTCCTTCCGCACCCGCCCGGGCACCGAGAACGCCCCCGCCTACCCGGCCCCGGAGGGCTGCACCAAGACCTCGGCGGCCTGGCTGATCGACCGGGCGGGCTTCGGCAAGGGCTACGGCGACGGCCCGGCGACGCTCTCCACCAAGCACACCCTGGCGCTCACCAACCGCGGCGCGGCCACCGCCGAGGACCTGCTGGCCCTGGCCCGGGAGATCCGGGACGGGGTCCGCGAGGCCTTCGGGGTGGAGCTGGTGAACGAGCCGGTGATGGTGGGCGTCAAGCTGTAGGGCCCTCCGCCCCCGCAGGGGCGTGCCCGTCCACCAGCCAGGCGTCGATGTCCCCCAGCAGTTCCTTGCGCACGGCCTCCGGCGCGCACGAGCCGCGCACCGACTGACGTGCCAGTTCGGCGAGTTCGGCGTCGCTGAAGCCCAGGACGTCCCGGGTCAGGTCGTACTGGGCGGCCAGCCGGCTGCCGAACAGCAGCGGGTCGTCCGCGCCGAGCGCCAGCGGCACCCCGGCGTCGAACAGCCGGCGCAGCGGCACCTCCTCGGGGTGCTCGTAGACGCCGAGCGAGACGTTGGAGGACGGGCAGACCTCGCAGGTGATCTGGCGGTCCGCCAGCCGGGCCATCAGCCGCGGATCCTCGGCGGCCCGCACGCCGTGGCCGATCCGGCCGGCGCCCAGGTCGTCCAGGCAGTCCCGGACGGACTCCGGGCCGGCCAGCTCGCCACCGTGCGGGGCGGCCAGCAGCCCGCCCTTGCGGGCGATCTCGAAGGCCCGGTCGAAGTCCCGGGCCAGGCCCCGGCGCTCGTCGTTGGAGAGGCCGAAGCCGACCACGCCGTGGTCGGCGTAGCGGACGGCCAGCCGGGCCAGCGTCCGGGCGTCCATCGGGGACCTCATCCGATTGGCCGCGACCAGCACCCGGATGCCCACGCCGGTGGCCGCGGCGGCGTGCTCCACCGCGTCCAGGATCAGCTCCAGGGCGGGGATCAGCCCGCCCAGCCGGGGCGCGTAGGAGGTCGGGTCGACCTGGATCTCCAGCCAGCGGGAGCCGTCCCGCTTCTCGTCCTCGGCCGTCTCCAGGACCAGCCGGCGGATGTCCGACTCGTCCCGGAGCACCGAGCGGGCGGTGTCGTACAGGCGCTGGAAGCGGAACCAGCCGCGTTCGTCCGTGGCCCGCAGTTTGGGCGGCTCGCCGGAGCTGAGGGCCTCCGGCAGCCGGACGCCGTGCTTGTCGGCCAGCTCCAGCAGGGTGGCGGGCCGCATCGAGCCGGTGAAGTGCAGGTGCAGGTGGGCCTTCGGGAGGCCCCTGACGTCTCGCGGGTTCAACAGGCGTTCCATTTTCCGATACTGCCGTATGCGGCCCCCAAACGGGAACCGCCCTCTTTCCGTCCCCCGAAGGGGTGAAAGAGGGCGGTCTGCCGGGTGAATCCGGTATGTCGGATTGACGTTGGGAGGCCGGCGCGAGGTCAGTCGCGGGCCTCGCCGAGCAGCTTCTGGACCCGGCTGATGCCCTCGACCAGGTCGGCGTCGCCGAGCGCGTAGGAGAGCCGCAGGTAGCCCGGGGTGCCGAAGGCCTCGCCCGGGACGACCGCGACCTCGGCCTCGTCCAGGATCAGCGCGGCCAGCTCGCCGGAGGTCTGCGGGCGCTGGCCGCGGATCTCCTTGCCCAGCAGGGCCTTGACCGACGGGTACACGTAGAACGCGCCCTCGGGCTCGGGGCAGACGACGCCCTCGATCTCGTTGAGCATCCGCACGATGGTCCGGCGACGGCGGTCGAAGGCGGTGCGCATCTCGTGCACCGCGGAGAGGTCGCCCGCGACGGCGGCCAGCGCGGCGCGCTGGGCGACGTTGGAGACGTTCGAGGTGGCGTGCGACTGGAGGTTGGTCGCGGCCTTGATCACGTCCTTGGGGCCGATCACCCAGCCCACCCGCCAGCCGGTCATCGCGTAGGTCTTGGCGACGCCGTTGACCACGATGCACTTGTCGGCCAGCTCGGGCAGCAGGGCCGGCAGCGAGGTGAAGCCCGCGTCGCCGTAGACCAGGTGCTCGTAGATCTCGTCGGTGAGCACCCACAGGCCGTGCTCCAGCGCCCAGCGGCCGATCGCCTCGGCCTCGGCCTCGGTGTACACCGCGCCGGTCGGGTTGGACGGCGAGACGAACAGCACCACCTTGGTGTTCTCGGTGCGGGCGGCCTCCAGCTGCTCGACCGAGACCTTGTAGCCGGTGGTCTCGTCGGACACGACCTCCACCGGGACGCCGCCGGCCAGCTGGATCGACTCCGGGTAGGTGGTCCAGTACGGGGCCGGGACGATGACCTCGTCGCCCGGGTCCAGGATCGCCGCGAAGGCCTCGTAGATCGCCTGCTTGCCGCCGTTGGTGACCAGCACCTGGGAGGCGTCCACCTTGTAGCCGGAGTCGCGCAGCGTCTTGGCGGCGATCGCGGCCTTCAGCTCGGGCAGGCCACCCGCCGGGGTGTAACGGTGGTTCTTCGGGTCGCGGCAGGCCTCGACGGCCGCCTCGACGATGTAGTCCGGCGTGGGGAAGTCGGGCTCGCCGGCACCGAAGCCGATCACCGGACGGCCGGCCGCCTTGAGGGCCTTGGCCTTGGCGTCCACGGCGAGGGTCGCGGACTCGGCGATCGCGCCGATCCGGGCGGAGACCCGGCGGTCGGCGGGGCGGATGGACTGGTCGGGCTGAGGGGTGGAAGCGCTCATGCCTGCATCGTCGCAGAACCGGGACGGACCGGTCATCGCGGTTCCATCATCCGTACGGTCCAGTCCGCATCGCGGCCCCCGTCGATCCGCCGGTGACCGCCGCGCCCGGCCGGACATCTGCCGGGCGTCCGGCGGCCCCGGAAGAAGAGGTTCGACCAAACAGCCTCCGACCACGTACACTCGCTCCTCGACGGCCCACCGAAAAAGACCGGAGCTTTCACCGCCTGTACAGACAGCGGGGGGAGATGCGGTAGGTTGGTCGCCACGCAGGAGTCGCGAGGCTCCGTAGGGCAATAGCTCAATTGGTAGAGCACCGGTCTCCAAAACCGGCGGTTGGGGGTTCGAGTCCCTCTTGCCCTGCTGCTTGATCCGTATTCAGCCCGTTCGCTCCACAGAGCGAGCGGGCTTGATGCGGAGAGGGCACCGATCAGCACCGCTTAAGCCGACCGCTCGTGCCTGAAACGGGTACGCAGGCGATGTTCGGCCGGACCCGGATTCAGGTGAGGACGAGTGACGGAGACCACGGGCTCCACCGCAACGCCTGAGAGCGGCAACCCCGAGGGGACCGACGGCGCCGCCGAGACCACGGCTGTCGAGGGCGACAAGAAGTCCGGCAAGCAGAAGAAGTCCGGCAAGCGGGCCAAGAAGGGCCTGTTCGCGCGGATGGGCCTGTTCTACCGCCAGATCATCGCCGAGCTGCGCAAGGTCGTCTGGCCCACCCGGAGTGAGCTCACCAACTACACCGCCGTCGTGGTGACCTTCGTCGTGGTCGTGATGGCCTTCGTCGCGGGCCTGGACTACGGCTTCTCCAAGCTGAGCCTCTTCGTCTTCGGCTGATCGAGCGCCCCACCCCCGAAAACCACCTCCCGACCCGGGCCGAAATCCTCGGCCCGGGTCGAGCTGTCGGCGGCGGACGTACGCGCGCGTACCGTGGACTCGGTACTGTTGAAGTCTCCGAGACCTCTCCTGGCGCCCGCGCGAGCGGCCGCGCGCCGGGCCGGTTCCGGAGCGCGCCACCTTCACCATCTCCAGGAAAGAAGCAGCCACCGTGTCTGAGTCCCCCCTGTACGACGCCGACGAGACCGTCCGCGAGGCGGATGTCGCCGCCGAGCTGGACGCGGCCGAGCTGGCTGACGACACCGAGCCCGCCGAGCAGATCGTCGACGCCGCGGACAGCGACGAGGACGAGGTCGAGGCGTACGACGAGGCCGAGGCCGGCGAGCCCGCCGAGGAGTCCGCTCTGCACGTGGAGGACGCCGAGGAGCTCGCCGACGAGGAGTCCGTCGAGGAGCCGGTCGAGGCCGAGGCCGAGGTCGAGGTCGACCCGGTCGCCAAGTTCCGCGAGGACCTGCGCTTCATGCCGGGCGAGTGGTACGTGATCCACACCTACGCCGGCTACGAGAACCGGGTGAAGCAGAACCTCGAGCAGCGCGCCGTCTCGCTGAACGTCGAGGAGTACATCTTCCAGGCCGAGGTGCCGCAGGAGGAGGTCGTCCAGATCAAGAACGGCGACCGCAAGACCATCCGCCAGAACAAGCTCCCCGGCTACGTCCTGGTGCGCATGGACCTCACCCCGGAGTCCTGGGGCGTCGTGCGCAACACCCCCGGTGTCACCGGCTTCGTCGGCAACGCCTACGACCCGTACCCGCTGACCCTGGACGAGGTCGTCAAGATGCTCGCCCCGGACGTCGAGCGCCAGGCCGCCAAGGAGGCCGGCAAGCCCTCGCCGGTCAAGCCGACCGAGATCCAGGTGCTGGACTTCGAGGTCGGCGACTCGGTCACCGTCACCGACGGCCCGTTCGCGACCCTGCAGGCGACCATCAACGAGATCAACCCCGACTCGAAGAAGGTCAAGGGCCTGGTCGAGATCTTCGGCCGGGAGACCCCGGTGGAGCTCTCCTTCGACCAGATCCAGAAGAACTAGTCATACGGTCTTCGGATCCGGGGCGGGGCCGAGGGGCCCTGCCCCGGATCCGTTTTGGTCCAGCGGCGCGGACGCGTTAGCCTGGTCCGATGTGTGTGCTGGCGACCGGGTGTCGCCCCGGTTCCGCACGCACCAGCAATCACCTCTCGGAAGGACCCGGAGAGACATGCCTCCCAAGAAGAAGAAGGTCACGGGGCTTATCAAGCTCCAGATCAACGCCGGTGCGGCCAACCCGGCGCCGCCGGTCGGCCCCGCGCTGGGCCAGCACGGCGTCAACATCATGGAGTTCTGCAAGGCCTACAACGCTGCGACCGAGTCGCAGCGCGGCATGATCGTGCCGGTGGAGATCACGGTCTACGAGGACCGTTCCTTCACCTTCATCACGAAGACGCCGCCGGCCGCGCGCCTCATCCTGAAGGCCGCCGGTATCGAGAAGGGCTCCAGCGAGCCGCACAAGACCAAGGTCGCCAAGCTCACCAGCGCCCAGGTCCGCGAGATCGCCACCACCAAGATGCCCGACCTGAACGCCAACGACCTGGACGCGGCGGAGAAGATCATCGCCGGCACCGCCCGGTCGATGGGCATCACGGTCGAGGGCTGATCCCCTTCTCGTTCCCCCCGTGGTAGGGCCTGCGCAGGCCCGTTGACTACCACAACTCCAATCACCATTCAGGAGCAGCAGTGAAGCGCAGCAAGGCTCTGAAGGCCGCGGACGCCAAGGTCGACCGCGAGCGCCTCTACGCCCCCCTCGAGGCCGTCCGCCTCGCCAAGGCGACCAGCACCACCAAGTTCGACGGCACCGTTGAGGTCGCCATGCGTCTGGGCGTCGACCCGCGCAAGGCCGACCAGATGGTCCGCAGCACCGTGATCCTCCCGCACGGCACCGGTAAGACCGCTCGGGTCCTGGTCTTCGCGACCGGCGAGCGTGCCGAGGCCGCGCGTGCTGCGGGTGCCGACATCGTCGGTGCCGACGAGCTGATCGACGAGGTCGCGAAGGGCAAGCTGGACTTCGACGCCGTCGTCGCCACCCCGGACCTCATGGGCAAGGTCGGCCGCCTGGGCCGCGTGCTCGGTCCCCGTGGTCTGATGCCGAACCCGAAGACCGGCACCGTGACCCCGGACGTCGCCAAGGCTGTCAACGACATCAAGGGCGGCAAGATCGAGTTCCGCGTCGACAAGCACTCGAACCTGCACTTCATCATCGGTAAGGCCTCCTTCACCGACGAGCAGCTGGTCGAGAACTACGCCGCCGCGCTGGACGAGGTGCTCCGCGCCAAGCCGTCCGCCGCCAAGGGCCGCTACATCAAGAAGACCGCGTTCTCGACCACCATGGGCCCCGGCATCCAGGTGGACCCGAACCGCACCCGCAACCTCCTCGTCGAGGAGGACCCGGCCGCGGTCTGAGCCCCAGCGCTCTAGAGCAGTCCGTACGGCGGGCCCGCACCCCCTTCACCGGGGGGTGGTGCGGACGGCGCGCGGCGAGGGCCGTCCGGGCGGCCTGGTGCAGCCGGGGCTTAAGGTGCGCGGCCGGGAGTACCTGCGGATCATCTACG
>NZ_JBSFGK010000131.1:0-17188 GCF_053596495.1 Kitasatospora sp. NPDC001683 | reverse complement strand
CGCGGGATCCCGGCGGTGTGCGGGAAGACGGTGCGCAGGGTCTCGTGCCGGGCCACCACGTCCGCGAGCGCGGCGTCCAGCGCGTGCCGGTCGAGCGCCCGCCCTCCGGGCGGACGACGGGAGTCTGCGGACGGGCCCAGGGCGTCGCGCCCCCGCCGCTGTGATTGGCTTGCCGGTGAGAACGGTACGGAGAGCGGTACCCATCACACGAGGAGAGCAAGGTCATGGGACAGGTGCAGGCCACCACCGAGCGGGTCTACGACGCCGCCCCCGAGCGGGTGTACGAGGCGCTGGCCGACTACCAGGTGACCCGCCCGAAGCTGCTGCCGGCGCAGTACAGCGAGTACGAGGTCCGGGTCGGCGGCACCGGCGCGGGCACCCAGGTGCACTGGAAGCTGCAGGCCACCGAGAAGCGGGTGCGCGACTGCCTGTTCACCGTCTCGGCGCCCAAGCCCGACCAGCTGGTGGAGAAGGACGCCAACTCCAGCATGGTGATCACCTGGACCGTCTCGGCCGCCGGCGAGGGCCGCTCCAAGGTCACCGTCACCGCCACCTGGCAGGGCGCGACCGGCATCGGCGGCTTCTTCGAGCGCACCTTCGCCCCCAAGGGCCTGAACCGGATCCACGACCAGGTGCTGGCCAACCTGGACGCCGAGGTCCGCTGAACCCGGCCGGAGCACCGGCCCTTCCGGCGGGGCGGGTGAATCGGCCGGAGTTTCGAGCGGTTCGTCAGCCCGTACGAGCCGAAAGCCGTACGGGTGGACGGCCGGCCACCTGCGGGTGACGGCGGCCGCCGGGCGCGGTGGAGCCACCCTAGGCTCGCCGCCGTGCATATGACGATCCTTCACATTTCGCAGCCGGTGGACGGCGGAGTCGCCCGCGTCGTCGTCGATCTGGTCCGGGGGCAGCGCGAGGCCGGGCACCGGGTGCTGGTCGCCTGCCCGGGCGGTGGCCGGCTGGCCGAGGAGGCCGCGGCGGTGGGCGGGCTGGTCCAGGACTGGCCCGCCGACCGCTCGCCCGGCGCGGGCACCGCCGCCGAGGCCTGGCGGCTGCGCCGGATCGTCAGGGCCGCCGCGCCCGACGTGGTCCACCTGCACAGCGCCAAGGCCGGGCTGGCCGGCCGGCTGGCCGTGCGCGGCGCGGTGCCGACCGTCTTCCAGCCGCACGCCTGGTCCTTCGCCGCCGTGGACGGCCCGATGGCCGCCGCCACCCTGCGCTGGGAGCGCTTCGCGACCCGCTGGGCGCACCGGCTGCTGTGCGTCAGCGTCCAGGAACGGGCGGACGGCGTGGCCGCCGGGGTGTACGCGGACTGGGCGGTGGTGCCCAACGGCGTGGACGTCCGCCACTACGCGCCGGCCGACCGCCGGGCCGCCCGGATCGCGCTCGGACTGGACCTGGACGCCCCGCTCGCGGTCTGCGTCGGGCGGCTGTGCCGGCAGAAGGGCCAGGACGTGCTGCTGGCCGCCTGGCCGGAGGTGCTGCGCCGGGTGCCGCGGGCCCGGCTGGCGCTGGTCGGCGGCGGGCCGGATGAGCAGCGGCTGGCGGAGGCGGTCCGGGAGTCGGCCGAGCCGTGCCGGGTGCGGCTGGTCGGGGACGTGCCGGATCCGCGCCCGTGGCTGGCGGCGGCCGACCTGGTGGTGCTGCCCTCGCGCTGGGAGGGCATGGCGCTGGCCCCGTTGGAGGCGATGGCGGCCGCCCGTCCGGTGCTGCTGACCGACGTGCCGGGCGCCCGGGAGTGCCTGCCGCAGGCGGAGCGGGCGCGGTCGGTGGTGCCGCCCGAGGAGACGGACGCGCTCGCCACCCGAATGGCGGAAGCGCTGTCCGATCCGATCGAGTGCGAGCGACGCGGTGCCCGCCTGCGGGACCACGTGGTCGCCCGGCACGACGTTCGCACCGTGGTCGAACAGGTGGACGCGCTGTACCGCGACCTGCTGGGTGCCGGTCCGGCGGCCGGACGGCGCCGGGCCCGTGTCCCAGAGTGGATCTGATCGTTTCACATGCCGTGAATCCCCGCCGTCCCGGCGCTGGAGTATTCGCACCCTCAACCGATATGGACGAGGCATCAAGTCAGAAATACCTATTAATTGGGCGGCTGGATGAAACGGCAAGTCAACTTCCGGCTTGCATGGTCGAGTTCGGTAATGTCGGATTTTGTCTGCTTCGTTTCGATTTCATCCCGGAAATTCGCGTCCGGGCCCTTCGAGGCCGCGTCCAAGGTGACCAGCAGTTCCGTGATCGGCCGCTTCGCGGGAGTTCCGAGAGCCGCCGGCGATAGCAGGTGCCGTCAGGACCGCGCCCACCGGGCCGGGACGGCCGCCCCATGCCTATCGGTGCCAGGGGGCCGTCGCCCCGAGCACACAGTAGGGGAGTTCGTGCGCTGATGACCATTGACCACGAGAGCGTGTCGCGATCCGGCGGGCCCCTGCCCGGACCGCGACTGCCCGGCACCGGGCTGCTCGACCGGCCGACCGGAGCGGCGTACACCCGGGCGGTGCCGCCGCTGCGCCGGCACCGCCGGGCGACCCGCTCCCGGCTCGCCCTGCCACTCGCGCTGGGCCAGGTCGACGCGATCGCGCTGTGCGCCGCCACCGGCATCGCCAACCGGGTGGTCGAGCCGGCCGTCCCGCTCGCCCCGCTGCTCGGCACCGCCGCCATACTTCCGCTGCTCCTGCTGCTCAACCTGGCCGGCGGCCTCTACCGCACCCGGCTCACCCTGTCCGTCCTGGACGAACTGCCCGCCCTGGCCGTCAGAGCCGTGGTCGCCACCGCCTTCGCCGTCACCCTGGCCGGCTGTCTGGAGGGCCGCTGGCCCGACTGCGGCCCGGCCACCCCGGCCCGCCTCATCCTGCTGCTCGGCTCCCAGCTGCTGATCGCCGCCCTCGGCCGCGGCGTCCTCTACCACCTGGTCCGGCGGATCCGCCGCGGTCGCCCCAGCCCCGTCCTGGTGCTCGGCGCCGGCCGGCTCGGCCGCAAGGTCGCCGCCGCCCTCCGCGAGCACGGCGAGTACGGCATGCGCCCGGTCGGCTTCCTGGACGCCGATCCGCCGCTGCCGACCGGCGACACCGACCTGCCCGTCCTCGGCGGCCGCGAGGTACTGGAGCGCGAGGTCCGCCGGCACCGGATCCACCACGTGATCGCCACCGCCGGAGCCGCCGACGAGGCCGACACCGCCGCCGCCCTGCGCGACGCCGCCAGGCTCGGCTGCCAGGTCTGGCTGGTGCCCGCGCTGCGCGAGCACGGCTCGCTGCCCACCACCCCGATCGCCGGCGGCGACCACCTGTGGGGCTTCCCCTGCCTGCGGCTCGACAGCCCCGCCATGCGCCGCCCCGGCTGGGCCGGCAAGCGCGCCCTGGACGTCACCGCCGCCGCGTTCGGCCTGCTGCTGCTCGCGCCCGTCCTCGCGCTGTGCGCCCTCGCCGTCCGCTTCGACACCGGCCCCGGCGTGCTCTTCCGCCAGCAGCGCACCGGCCTGGACGGGCGGGTCTTCACCGTCCTGAAGTTCCGCACCCTGCGCCCCAGCAACGAGCACGAGTCGGCGACCCGCTGGAACATCTCCCAGGACCACCGGATGGGCGCCGTCGGCCGCCTGCTGCGCAAGAGCTCGCTGGACGAGCTGCCGCAGCTGTGGAACGTCCTGCGCGGCGACATGAGCCTGGTCGGCCCGCGCCCCGAACGCCCTTATTTCGTCATGCGGTTCAGCCAGGCTTACCCCGAGTACGCCGACCGCCACCGCGTCCCGGTCGGCCTCACCGGCCTCGCCCAGGTCAACGGCCTGCGCGGGGACACCTCGATCGAGGACCGGGCCCGCTTCGACAACCGCTACATCGAGAGCTGGAGCCTCTGGCAGGACGTCAAGATCCTGTGCCGCACCGCCGCCCTGATGCTCCACCCGGACGGGAGCTGACCCGGCGTGGCCCTGACCCTTCCCGCCGATCCCGTTCCGAGCGCGCTGGAGGCGAGCGGCCGAGTAGCAGCCTTGCGGCGGGCCCTGCCCGCGCTCACGGACCGGCCGAGCCTGCTCGCCGCGGCCACCGTCCTGCTGGTCTGCGTGCCCACCGGCGAGAAGGACGTCACCGCGGCGGTCCACGTCACGGCCGCCGACGTCGCCTCGCTCGCCCTGGTCGCGCTCACCGCGTTCAACCTGCTGCGCGGACGGCTGCCCGCGATCAGCCGCACCACCGGCGTGCTGTTCGGCGGCATCGTGGTCTCCGCCGCCGTCGCCACCGCCGGCTCGATCGACCCGGCCACCAGCCTCACCGGTTTCGTCCGCCTCACCCAGGTGTTCGTCCTGGTGCCCGCCGCCGTGCTCTGCTCACTGCGCGACCGCACCGACCAGCGGCTGGTCCTCGGCTCCTTCGTGCTCGCCGCGCTGATCCAGGGCGTGGTCGGCGCCAACCAGTACCTCACCCGCACCGGCGCCTCCTACACCGGCCAGCCGATCCGGGCCGTCGGCACCTTCGGCGCCCTGGACATCATGGCGATGTCCACCGTGGTCAGCTACGGACTGCTCGCCGCCCTCGCCCTCGCCCTCGGCGAACGCGGCCCCGACGGAAACGCCCGGCTGCGCCGCGCGACGTTCGCCGCCGCCGCGTTCCTCGCCTTCCCGCTCGCGGTCTCCTTCAGCCGCGGCAGCTGGATCGCCACCGGCGTCGGGACCGTGGTGCTGCTGCTGCGCGCCGACGCCCGGCTGCTGGTCCGCGGCGCCGTGCTGGGCCTGGCCGCCGCCGTCGTCCTGGTCGGCGGCCTCGGCCTCGGCGCCTCCGGCGTCGCCGCGCGGCTCAGCTCGATCGGCTCCGTCTCCGCCGCGCCCGACCAGTCCGTCTCCGACCGCTACGACCTGTGGGCCACCGCCGGGCGGATCTGGCAGGACCACCCCGTCCACGGCGCCGGACCGAAGGTCTTCCCGAAGCTGCGCGACAGCCGCGCCCCGCTGCGGCTGTCCTCCGGCAGCGACACCGTCGACCCGACCATGGGCTACCAGCGCGAACCGCTGCTCTCCCCGCACAACATGTACTTCCTGGTGCTCAGCGAGCAGGGCCTGATCGGCATCACCGCCTACGCCGCGCTCTTCCTCGCCCTGCTGATCGGCTGCCTGCGGCACCGCCGCGCCCCCGCCCTGGCTTCCCTCGCCCTGCTCACCTGGCTCCTGGTCGACTTCCTCTACGCCGACATCGGCGGCACCACCACCGTGCTGGCCTCCGTCGTCCTCGGCCTCGCCGCCCGCGCGGCCGGCCAGGAGGCGGCCCGCCCCGAGCCGACGGGGCACACGGGTGCCGAAAGCGACGAGCGGGCGATGACACTGTGACCACCGACCAGCCCGCCGTCGTCCCCTCCGCCCTGCCGGCCCCTCGCAGCGCCTCCGCCGAGGTGCCCGGCCCCGGGCCCGATCCGGCGCCCCGGGGCGGCTTCCTCGCCAAGGCCTTCGGCATCACCGCCGTGCTCAGCGCGGCCGGTTCCGGCCTCGGCCTGCTGCGCGACCTCCTGCTGGCCCGCTACTTCGGCGCCAACCAGGGCACCGACGCCTTCCTGGTCGCCTGGACCGTCCCCGAGACGGCCGCCCCGCTGCTGATCGAGGACGCCATGTCCTTCCTCATGGTGCCCGCCTTCGCCCTCGCCCTGGTGCTGCGCGAGGAGGACCCGGACGCCCCCGACCCGGTCCGCCAGCTGGTCCGCGCCACCCTGCCCTGGCTGCTGCTCGCCCTCAGCGGGCTCGCCCTGGCCGTCGCCCTGGGTGCCCCGCAGCTGGTCCAGCTGCTCGCCCCCGGCCTGCCCGACCCCGGCCTGGCCGTCGCCTGCACCCGGATCACCGCGATCACCGTGCTGCCCTTCGGGGTGGCCGGCTACCTGGCCGCCGCGCTGCGCGCCCACCACGGCTTCACCGCCCCGGCCGGCATCTACGTCGCCTACAACCTCGGCATCCTCGCCCCGCTGTTCGGCTTCCACGGTCTGCTCGGAGTGCGCTCGGCCGCCGTCGGGGTGGCGGTCGGCAGCCTGCTGATGGCCGGTCTGCTGATCGGCCCGTTCCTGCGCCGGCTGCGGGCCGGCCAGGCCGCCACCGGCCGCAGCCGGCGCGGCCGCAACACCCTGGTGCTGATGCCGCTGGCCCTGCTGCCGGTGGCCGCCTTCACGCTGACCCGGCAGTCCCAGGTCTTCGTCGAGCGCTACCTCGGTTCGGCGCTGCCGCCCGGCACCATCTCGCACCTCAACTACGCCGCCAAGGTCTCCCAACTCGCCATGACGGCGGGCATCCTGATCTGCACCGTCACCTTCCCGCTGGTCGCCCGGGCGCTCGCGGCGGGCGACCTCACGGCGGCCCGCGACCGGGTCGAGAAGGACCTCGGCCAGGCCGCCGCGGTCGTCCTGCTCGGCACCGCCTTCCTGATGGCATGCGCCCCCTCGGTGGTCTCACTGCTGTTCGAGCGCGGCGCCTTCGGCCCCCACGACACCGCCGCCACCGCCGAGGTCATCCGGGTGTACAGCTTCGGCCTGCCCGCCCAGGCGCTGATCGGCGTGATGATCCGCCCGTACTTCTCGCTGCGCCCGGTGGTCCGCCGGGTCGACGATCCGCGCAGCGAGGACGGCGGCCGCCGGCTGCTGGACTGGTACCCGCTCGCCGCGATGCTGCTCGGTCTCGGCGTGACCGTCACCGTCGGCCTGCTCGCCACGCCCCGCTTCGGCGCCCTCGGCCTGGCCGCCGGCAACGCCTCCGGGATCACCACCACCGCCGGGCTGCTGCTTCGTGGCCTGGTGCTGCGCGGCATCCCGCTGCGGTTGCGCCGGGTGCTCGGCGGCCACGGCCGGCTGGTCGCCACCGCCGCCGGGGCCACCGCACTGGGCGCCGCCGCCGCCGGCCTGACCGTCGATCCGCTGTTCTCGACCCTCACCGGGGGCCTCACCGTGGCACTGGCCTTCGCCGCCCTCGGCACCGGGGTCGGTGCCCGCGAGGTGCGCGGCCCGGTCCTCGCCGCCGCCCGGGTCATCGGGCGAACCCGAAACCAGAACCCGCCAACCGCCGCCGATGAAGGGAAGTTTCCCCATGCCCAGTGAACGGGGGACCGTCCGTTCGGCCCGGGCGGGCGTCACCAACGCCCCGCCCGCCCGGGCGAGACTGCCCAGAAGCCGCCGTTCGGTCAGCGAACCCGCGGCCCCCGGCTCCTGCTCGCCGTGGATCCTGATGTACCACTCGGTGGCGGTCGAGGAGGAGGATCCGTACCAACTCACCGTCAGCCCCGAGCGGTTCGCCGAGCAGATCGCCTGGCTGTACCGGCGCGGGCAGCGCGGCGTCTCGGTCCGCGAGCTGATGCGGGCCCGCGCCCGCGGGCGGGACGACAAGCTGGTCGGCCTCACCTTCGACGACGGCTACGCGGACTTCGCCCGTTACGCCGTACCGATCCTGCAGGCGTACGGCTTCACCGCCACCGCGTACGTGGTCGCCGACCTCCTCGGCCAGGAGAACGGCTGGGACACCGAGGGCCCGCGCAAGAAGCTGCTCACCGTCGAGGAGGTCAACGAACTCGCCGCGGCCGGCTGGGAGATCGGCTCGCACGGCCTCGGCCACCAGGCGCTGCCCGGCCTGCCCGCCGACGTCCTCGCGGTGCAGACCCGGCAGAGCCGGCGCCTGCTGGAGGAGGTGGTCGGCGGCCCGGTCACCGGGTTCTGCTACCCGTACGGCGCCGTCGACCTGCCCGCCACCCTGGCCGTGCGCGACGCCGGGTACGACTACGCCTGCGCCATCACCCACTCCCCGCTGACCGGCCGCTTCGCCATGCCCCGCTGCTACGTCGGCGCCCGCGACGGCGGCTGGCGGCTGCGCGCCAAGAAGGGCCGGCACCGGTTGCGCGACGCCGTCACCGAGCTGCGGCGGGTCGGCAAGGAGCGTCGGACGTGAAGGTCCTGCACATCGTCACCGGGCTCGCCTCCGGCGGCGCCGAGCGCCAAATCCACCTGCTGCTGCGTCACCTGCCGCCGCACCAGCGCTGCGAGGTGCTCGCCCTGACCAACCCCGGCGCGGTCGCCGACGCGCTGCGCGCGGACGGGGTGGCCGTCCACCACCTCGGCATGCGCGGCAACCGGGACCTCGGCGCGCTGCCCCGACTGGTCCGGCTGGTCCGGGCCGGCCGCTACGACCTGGTGCACACCCACCTCTACCGCGCGCAGTTGTACGGCCGGCTGGCCGCGCGGCTGGCCGGGGTGCGGGCGGTGGTCTCCACCGAGCACTCGCTGCACGCCGGGGTGATCGAGGGCCGACCGATCACCCGGGGCGTCAAGGGCCTCTACCTGGCCGCCGAGCGGCTCGGCAGCACCACCGTCGCGGTCTCCCGGCAGGTCGCCCAGACACTGCGCTCCTGGGGCGTCCCGCCGGCCCGGATCGAGCTGATCCCCAACGGCATCGACACCGCCGGGTACCGCCGCCCGCCCGCCGAGCGGTCCGCCGCCCGCCGCCGGGTCCGGGCCGAACTCGGCCTGCCGGAGGGCAGTTGGGTGGTCGGCGGGGTCGGCCGGCTGGTCCCCGGCAAGCGCTTCGAGGTGCTGCTGGCGGCGCTGGTCGACCTCGACCCCGCGACCCGGCTGGTGCTGGTCGGCGAGGGCCCCGAGCGCGCCGAACTGGAACGCCTGGCCGCCGAACTCGGCGTCCGGGAGCGGCTGGTGCTCACCGGCGAGCGCGACGACGTGCCCGACCTGCTGGCCGCCATGGACGTGCTGGCCGCCCCCTCCACCACGGAGACCTTCGGCCTCGGCGTGCTGGAGGGCCTCGCGGCCGGGCTGCCGGTGCGGCACAGCGCCTGCCCGGCGCTCGACGAACTGCCGCCCAGCGCCGCCCCGCAGGCCCGCCGCATCCCCTCCGAGCCGGCCGCGTACGCCGCGGCGCTGCGCGACCTGCGGCAGCTGAGCGGCCACATCGCCGACCCGCTGCCGCACCCCCCGGCCGTCGGCCACTACGACATCGCCCGGGTCGCCGCCGACCTGGGCGCCCTCTACGACCGGTTGGCCCGCGGCTGACCGCCCGCAGCCGGCACCGCCGTTGCAGACCCAAGGAGTCAACCCATGACCACACCGCGTCGAAGCGCCCGCCACCTGGTCCGCCGTTGGTGGCCGGTGGCGCTCGCGGTCCCGCTGGGCGCCGCGGCCGGAGCCGGGTACGCCGTCGTCTCGCACCCCTCGTACAGCGCCAGCGCCTACGTGCTCGTGGTGCCGCAGAACCCGGGGGAGGCGGCGACCGCGACCAACTTCGCCCAGGCGTACGGGCGGCTCGCGGGCCAGCCGCAGGTGCTCGCGGTCGCGGCCGCCGAGACCGGCCACACCCGTGGAGAGCTGGAGTCCCTGGTGTCCGGGACGACCTCTCCGGACGCCCCGATGATCGAGATCACCGGCACCGGGACGCGCGCCCAGGAGGCCGCCCGGACCGCCGACGCGGTGGCCCGCTCGCTGGTCGCCTTCGCCAACACCAGCAGCAAGGACACCAACGTCCGGCTGGTGACGCTGGCCCCGGCCGCCGAGCCGGACAAGCCGACCACGCCCTCCGCCGAGCTGGACGTCGCGGTCGGCGCGGCGGCCGGGCTGCTGCTCGGGTCGCTGGTGCTGATGACCCGTCGGCGGAGCGACGCGGCCGCCGTCGAGACGACTGGCCTCGACGCCCCCGCGGCTCCGGCGGCGGCCGTGGCGCCCGCGGCCGCTCCGGCCGCTGAAGCCGTCGAGGCCGTCGAGGCCGTCGAAGCCGTCGAAGCCGTCGTGGCCCCGGCCACGCCCCGCCCGCGCGGTGGCGAGCAGGGTGGCAAGGCCCGGCCGAAGACCGACTCGAAGCCCGTAGCGAAGGCGGAGTCGAAGCCCGACACGAAGTCCGAGCCCGAGGCCGAGTCCGAGCCCCCGGCCAAGGAGAAGGCCGCCGCCGGGAGCAAGCGATGAGCACCGAGACCCGGGCCGCCGGCCTGCCCGCCCAGCCGGGCGCGCCCTCCTGGACCACCGAACTGCGCCGCGAGGACGACGCGCTGGACACCCTCGCCGAGGAGTGGGACGACCTGGTGGCCCGCTGCGGCACCGCCACCTTCTTCCAGACCTCCGCCTGGCAGCGCTCCTGGTGGCGCCACTACGGCCGCCCCGGCGCGCTGCTGGTGGTGCTGGTCCGCCGGGACGGCCGACTGGTCGGCGCCGGCTCCTTCATGCGGCGCGGCGGCCCGTTCGGCGGCCTCACCGGTCTCGGTGCCGCGCTGATCGACTACAGCGACGTCCTGCTCGACGACGACTGCGCCGACCGGGCCGCCGCCGAGCTCGCCGCCGCCCTCCCGCTCACCCGCCCCTGGCACTGGCTGGAACTGCGCGAGGTGCACCCCGAGGCGGCGGTGCAGCGGGTGTACGAGCACTGGCGCGGCTCCCGCCGTCGCCACCAGGACTCGCTCTGCCAGTACCTTCCGGGCATCCCGATGGAGCGGCTGCTCAAGCGGCTGCCCGGCAAGACCGCCCAGCGCAACCGGGTGAAGCTGCGCAAGAACGCCGAGGCCGGGGTCCGGGTGCGCGCCACCCCGCTGGACGAGGTGCCGGCCGCCCTGGAGGGGCTGCTGCGGCTGCACTTCCTGCAGTGGCAGGACCGCGGAGTCACCGCGGAGCACCGCACCGAGCGCTTCGCCCGGCACCTCACCGAGTCCACCCTCGCCCTGGTCGCCACCGGTCAGGCGGCCGTCCACCAGTTCCACCTGGACGGCGAGCTGGTCGCGGTCAACCTGCTGCTGCTCTGCCCGTCCCGCAGCGGGCTGTACATGTACGGAGCCCACCCGGTGCTGCGCGACCGGCTGGACATCGCCGGGCTGCTGCTCAGCACCGCCCTGGACGCGACGGTCAGCGCGGGCGTCCCGGTGCTCGGCATGCTGCGCGGCCAGGAACCGTACAAGCAGCGCTGGCGGCCGGACCGACTGCTCAACGAGCGCCTGCTGCTCGGTCCGGCCGGGCCGGCCCCGGCGACGGCCGCCCGGGCCGGCGCGGTGCGCCTCCGGCAGGCGGCGGTGCACCAGTTGCGCACCCGCTTCCCCCGGCTCAAGGAGGCGCTGCTGGCCCGTCGCCGGGCCTGACCGCCGGTCAGCGCCGCGACGGCGTCCCGGCCGCGGACGGGCTCGGCGACGCACCGGCGGAGTGGCTCGCCGTCGCGCCCGGCAGGGTGGGCAGGCCCGGCACGGTGGGCGGGGCCGGCGGAGCCGGCGGGGTCGGTGTGGCGGGGGTGCTCGGCGCCACCGGCACGATCGTGGCCGGGGGAGCCGTCGGCACCACCACCGGTGCCCCCGGCGATCCGGACATCAGCTGCTTGAACGCCGCGGTCGAGCGCGGGTTGCTCCGGCACTGGAAGAAGCCGTGCGGGCAGTAGTCGGTGACGGTCTGGTAGGCGGTGTCGTGGGTACGCATCCAGTCGACCATCCGCCGGACGAACTCGGGGTTGTCGCCGTTGCGGAACAGCCCCCACTCCGGGTACGAGACCGGCTTGCCGTGCTTGGCCGCGAACTCCACCTGGTCCTGCAGGCCGTACGGCTCGCGCACGTAGTCGTCGAAGGTGCTGCCGGCCGGCTGGTCGTAGCTGTCCGTGCCGACGATGTCGACCACGTCGTCGCCCGGGTAGCACTTGGTCCACGGGATGGCGTCCAGGCCCCGGTTGGGGGTGAAGTCGAAGCGGAACCGCTGCCCGGGCACCGAGCGCATCACCCCGACGATCCGCCGCCAGTACGTCTTCCAGGCGGCGGGGTCGGGCTTGCAGCGGTGGGTGTAGGTGACGCCGTTCATCTCCCAGCCGAGGGTGATCACGGTGTCCGCGCCGCCGAGCGCCACCAGCCGGCGGGCGAGCCGCAGGAAGTGGCTGTCGAATTCCCCGCGCGCGCCCTGGCCGAGCAGCCGGGCGACCTCCCCGTCCGGCACGTGCGCCTCGTTCGGCACCAGCATCGGCACGCCGAGCACCAGCAGCCGGGAAGGGTCGGTCAGCCGCCACTGCGACCACATGCCGAGCACCACCGGCTCGCCTTCGACGTCCGCCCAGCCGTTGCCCGCCAGATAGGTGTGGCCGACCTGTAGGTTCGCGTTGCCGAGCCACTGGGCGTACTTGCCGATCTGCGGGATGTAGTTGTCCCAGGACCCGACGAAGGCTCCGAACGGGGGCTCGTGCTTGGGCCGCTGGACCGGCGGGCGGGGGGCCGCGCCGCGCGGCTCGAAGGCGTCCGAGGAGAGGGTGTGCCGTTCGGTCTGGCTGAGCGGCGTCCCGGTCGGGACGCTGGCCGTGGCCATCAGCAGTAGGGAGGCGGCGGCCAGCGTCAGGCGGCCGATGCGCATGGTCTGTCCTCCGGACGTCGCGGGGATGGGGGCGGTGACGACGTCGACGGACGGTGGCGTCACGCTCGCCGACAGTAGGCCCGGCGACGGACGGAAAAGCCGAATGTCACCCTAAAGTGGGCGGTATTCGAATGCTGTCTGCCGCAACACCCCTTCGACCCGGCCGCGTGTATCAGCTCTGTAACGGTCCGGCGGGGCGTGCGGGGCCCGCCGCGAGGGCCCGGCCGACCGGCCGGGGAGCCGATGGCGCAGGTGGGCGGGCGGACCTACCGGACGGGCGCGCACGATCGGGCGTTCGCTGGGCGGGACGCCCCCGGGGCGATTTCGGCTGACTCGCGCGCCCGGTGAAAGGTACGCTCCGGCCGTGTCCTGGAAGCCGCCGCGTGTCCTCACCCCCCGCTCGATCCTGCCTGCCCTGGCGGTGATGCTGGTCCTTGCGGCCGGTGCGGCGGCGCACGCGAACAAGCCGGTGCCGTTCGGGGACCGGGTGGCGGGTCCGGCCGACGCGGACGCCACCCCGGTGAACTCCCAGTCGGTCAGCTCGGCCGACCTGGACCTCAGAGTGGTCGGCCCCGGCCTGGAGGCGTACCACCATCAGACCGGCGAGCGGGCCTGGACGTACCGCCGCGAGGGCGCCGAGGCGCTCTACCTGGCGATGGCCGGGGACAACGCGATCGTGGTCTGGGACGACGGCCTGGTCACCTCGGTGCGTCCGGGCGACCACGAGGTGCGCTGGCACCGCGCGGTGCCGGGCCTCGCCGACTACCTGCGCGCCGACGGCGAGCCGGGCGCGGACAAGCGGACCGACGCCCAGCGAAAGGACACCGCCAAGCAGCGGGCCGCGGCCGCGCTGCACACCGTCCAGCGGGACGGCTCGCCCTGGCTGGCCGTGGTGACGCCGAACCTGACCATGGGCCTGCGCGACGCCGACGGCGACCTGCGGTACAACGACCGGCCCTCCAACGGCTGCCTCTACGACCCGCTGCGCACCGTCCACACCGACTACGCCGTGCTCATTCCGCGCACCTGCACCAACAGCAGCGGGGTGGCCGTCTCCGGCGGCATCACCGGCTACCGGCTGGACAGCAACGGGTGGTCGATGATCACCGGCCCGGCCGCGACGGTCAAGGTGCTGGACCGCAGCCGGGTGGAGATCACCGACGGCCCGATCGTGCCGCCCAAGGTCTTCGACACCAAGGCGGCGGCCCCCGAGACGGCCTGCACCAGCGTGGACGCGCCGTTCGCCGCGGTGCGCCCGCAGGGCGGCTGCACCGACCCGTCGGCGAGCCCGACGGCGTCCGCCCCCGCGACCCAGGCCGCCCCGACGACCCAGGCCGGCCCGACGGGGTCGGCGACCGACCAGACGGCCGCGCCGCAGCAGTAGCCACGCCCCTGCGGGTACCCCGGGGTGGTAGCGCCCCGGGGCGTTTCGCGCGGCCCGGTAGACTGGCCGCCATGGCTATCTTCTCCGGGCAATAGCGGGCGGCGGCGCCCAGTTCCACCGCGCCGACCGCCGATGAAGCCCCACTTCCCGCTGCCCGGGCCCGTACCCGGCCGCCCGCCCACGTCCCAGGAGTAGTTCCCAGCCATGATTTCCGCCAACGCCCTCGAGCTGCGTGCCGGTGCCCGGATCCTGATCGAGTCCGCGAGCTTCAAGGTCGCCGCCGGCGACCGGATCGGCCTGGTCGGGCGCAACGGCGCCGGCAAGACCACGCTCACCAAGGTGCTGGCCGGCGAGGGCCTGCCCGCCGCCGGGACGGTCACCCGTTCGGGAGAGGTCGGCTACCTCCCGCAGGACCCGCGCACCGGCGACCTGGACGTCCTCGCCAAGGACCGCATCCTCTCCGCCCGCGGCCTCGACACCGTGCTGAGGAAGATGCGCGAGAACGAGGACCGGATGGCCAACGGCAAGGGCGCCACCCGGGACAACGCGATGAAGAAGTACGCGCGCCTGGAGACCGAGTTCCTCACCAAGGGCGGGTACGCCGCCGAGGCCGAGGCCGCCACCATCGCCGCCGCGCTGGGCCTGCCGGACCGCATCCTCGGCCAGCCGCTGCACACCCTCTCCGGTGGTCAGCGCCGCCGCGTCGAGCTGGCCCGGATCCTCTTCTCGGACTCCGACGTGCTGCTGCTCGACGAGCCCACCAACCACCTGGACGCGGACTCGATCGTCTGGCTGCGCGACTTCCTGAAGACCTACAAGGGCGGCTTCATCGTCATCTCGCACGATGTCGACCTGGTCGAGACGGTCGTCAACAAGGTGTTCTACCTGGACGCCAACCGCTCCTGCATCGACGTCTACAACATGGGCTGGAAGCAGTACCAGCAGCAGCGCGAGGACGACGAGAAGCGCCGCAAGCGCGAGCGGGCCAACGCCGAGAAGAAGGCCGCGACGCTGAACGCGCAGGCCGACAAGATGCGCGCCAAGGCCACCAAGACGGTGGCCGCGCAGAACATGGCCCGCCGCGCCGACAAGCTGCTCGCCGGTCTGGAGCAGGTGCGCCAGAGCGACAAGGTCGCCAAGCTGCGCTTCCCGGAGCCGGCCCCCTGCGGCAAGACCCCGCTGACCGCCAGCGGCCTGTCCAAGTCCTACGGCTCGCTGGAGATCTTCACCGACGTGGACCTGGCGATCGACCGGGGTTCCCGGGTCGTCGTGCTGGGCTTCAACGGTGCCGGCAAGACCACCCTGCTGCGGATGCTCGCCGGGGTGGAGGCGCCGGACACCGGCGAGGTGATCCCGGGCCACGGCCTGAAGATCGGCTACTACGCCCAGGAGCACGAGACGCTCGACGCGGAGCGCAGCGTGCTGGAGAACATGCGCTCGGCCGCGCCGGACACCGACCTGGTGCAGATCCGCAAGATCCTCGGGTCCTTCCTGTTCTCCGGCGACGACGTGGACAAGCCGGCCGGGGTGCTCTCCGGCGGTGAGAAGACCCGTCTGGCGCTGGCCACCCTGGTGGTCTCCTCGGCCAACGTGCTGCTGCTGGACGAACCCACCAACAACCTCGACCCGGCCAGCCGCGAGGAGATCCTGGGCGCGCTGCGCGAGTTCTCCGGTGCGGTCGTGCTGGTCACCCACGACGAGGGCGCGGTCGAGGCGCTCGACCCGGAGCGGATCATCCTGCTGCCCGACGGCGTGGAGGACCTGTGGAACCCCTCGTACGCCGACCTGGTCTCGTTGGCCTGACCGGAAGTAGACGCCCCATCCGCTTTTCGGACCAGAAAATCTAGTCCTTTCGGCGTGTCCGGGAATGAAGAAGACCCGGATTCCGTTTGAGCACTTCCCGTCGGCCCGCCACTCGATCGTGGTCGGGCCGACGCTGCTGATCAGCTCTTTCTCGGCATGTGGCGGCACCCACCCGGGGGCGTGCACTCTGCGTGAGCGCCCTGATGCGCTCGGATCACCACCGCAGGACCACGCATTTGCGACATCGACCTTGTCGAATGGGTGGCCAGGACGCGGTCGATGGGTGATCATGGGAATCTGACCGAGCAACGCTACGAGGAGGCACGGGTGGCCGAGACTCTGAAAAAGGGCAGCCGGGTGACCGGTGCCGCGCGTGAGAAGCTCGCGGCCGATCTCAAGAAGAAGTACGACTCCGGGGCGAGCATTCGCGCTCTCGCGGAGGAGACCGGTCGTTCGTACGGCTTCGTGCACCGGATGCTGAGCGAGTCCGGAGTGATCCTCCGGGGCCGCGGTGGTGCCACGCGGGGCAAGAACAAGGCGACTGCCGGGGCCGGTTCCTGACGGTCCGTCGGCTCGAAGCTGCATGACGCGGCGGCAGGGCGCCGACCGAGGAGACGACGGCTGACCACGGCTGGGCGTCCGCCCTCGGGTCGAGTGGACCGGCCGCCGATCGTCATGTCCGGATCCCGGGCCCCCTTGCCGTTCCGATCTTTCCGGGTCGGGGCCCTGCCCGTCCGCGCCCAGGTTTGTTACTCTCCGGTAGCCACGTCCCCCGCCACCGGAGGTTCCCGCATGACCGCCCCCGCCACCGACCCGCAGGCCCCGAGCTGGGAGCGGGACGGCGTCCGCCTGGAGATCGACGGCGAACTCGCCGTCGTCACCCTCTGTCAGCCCAAGCGGCGCAACGCCCAGTCGCCCGCGCTCTGGCGCGCCCTCGCCGCGGCCGGGCGCGAACTGCCCGGCAGCGTGCGGGTGGTGCTGCTGCGCGCCGAGGGCGTCTCCTTCTCGGCCGGGCTGGACCGGGCCATGTTCACCCCCGAGGGGATCCCCGGCGAACCCACCTTCCTGCAGTTGGCCGGCTCCGCGGACCAGGAGCTGGACGACGCCATCGCCTCCTACCAGGAGGCCTTCACCTGGTGGCGCCGCGCCGACCTGGTCTCCATCGCCGTCGTCCAGGGGCACGCCGTGGGGGCGGGCTTCCAGCTCGCGCTCGGCTGTGACCTGCGGGTGGTCGCCGACGACGTCCAGTTCGCGATGAAGGAGACCTCGCTCGGGCTCGTCCCCGACCTGGCCGGCACCAAGCCGCTGGTCGAAGTCGTCGGCTACGCCCGGGCGCTGGAGATCTGCGCGACCGGCCGCTGGGTCGGCGCGGAGGAGGCCGCCGCGATCGGGCTGGCCAACCTGGCCGTCCCCGGCGCCGAGCTGGACTCCGCCGCCCGGGACCTCGCCGCCGCCCTGCTGGCCGCTCCGCGCGGGGCCGTGATCGAGACCAAGGCGCTGCTGCAGGGCGCCTCCGGACGGTCCTACGACGAGCAGCGTTCGGCCGAACGGGCGGCCCAGGCACGGCGGCTGCGGGAGCTCGCCGGAATCGGCGACTGAGCCCGGGCCTGGCCCAAGCCCCTTCGCCGCGAGGCCCGGGGGCGGGGGGGGCCCCCGGGCCCCGCCGGCCGGGGGCCCCCCGGCTCCGGGGCGTTCGGGCCT
>NZ_JBSFGK010000130.1:0-17548 GCF_053596495.1 Kitasatospora sp. NPDC001683 | reverse complement strand
GAACCTCCCCGTCCACCATCACACCCGCCTGGAGCCACAGCCGCAGCAGCTTGAGCACCCTGCGGTCCGACACCCGACGCCCCACCTCGGCAAGGTCCGCGCCTCCTTCTCCTCCTGCTTCTTCTCCCCGGGCTCGATCGTGAGTGCGGAGAATAGCGGTCCGGCCGAGCCCATGCCGCATCGGCTACGGAACGACGGTGACCGGCCAGCGACCCGCCTTGACCAAGCGGACGGCCACCGACCCGATCACCTTGTGCCCGGCCTTCTCGGAGACGCCGACCACCACGGCGTCGGCGCGCAGCTCGTCGGCGAGCTTGGCGAGGCCGGTGTAGGGGTCGCCGCGCATGGTGAGGAAGCGCCACCGCACCCGCCAGACCTCGCGCATCCGGTGCTCGGCCTCGCGCAGCGCGGCGAGGAGCTCGTCGGCGATCTCCTGGGTGGTCTCCTCCACGGCGGCTCCGGCCAAGGCGGTCGCGGCGCCGAGTATCGGCTGGATGTAGGCGACGGCCAGGAGGGCGCCCTGTCGGCGGGCCAGTCCGGCGGCGTAGGCGGTGGCGCGCCAGGAGGAGTCGGAGCCGTCCAGGCCCGCCAGGATCACCTTGGGTCCGTCGGTCCCCAGCTCGAAGCCGCTCGGCGCGACGGCCGGCTCGTGCCGTTCGCGCTCCCTGTCGACGGCGCCTGCGTCGGCCGCATCGCTCTCGTTGCTCATGCGCGGAAGGCTATGCCCGCCACCGGGAGTGGATGGCGGGGGCACCCCGGGTGAGGGCTGTGGCACGGGCCACCCGGGCGGGTGGGGCCGCCGATCCGGCACCGGGGAGGGGTAGGCGGTCACGCGCTGTCGACGCTGTGCGCGGCCTCACACGACCACGGGCCCCGCCGAGGCTGGCGCCCACGCCCGGCGCCAGGTCGGCGAGTTCCCGCTCCCACTCGGCGCAGCGGGCTCGCGGGCTGGGCACCTGGCTGGCCGAGGCGGTGGTGGAGCACCTGCGGCCGTACGCGCTGAAGCGGCTGCTGCTGTCCACCGTGGACGCCCACGAGGTGTACGCGAAGGCCGGGTTCGTGCCCTTCCCGGACCCGCACAAGTTGATGGTCCTCGGGGGGCCGAAGCCGGGCTGACCAACGGCTCATCAGGCCGACCGCCCATCAAGCCGACCGCCCGTCAGGCCGGCCGGGCCGGGACCGGCAGCGGGAGGGCGGGCAGCCCGTCGATGCTGGTGCCGACGAGCGGCTTGCCCTCGCAGTAGGCGCTGAACTGCTCGTCGCCCTTGCGGTCGAAGTACTGCGCGTGCAGGTCGCGGTCGGCGCGGTAGTCCATGAACGGGACGGCGTACCCGCAGGAGTCGCTGACCCGCTCGGCCCGGACCAGCACGATCGCCCGCAGGCCCGAGCCGTCCGCGTCGGACTCGAAGTGGCCGAGCAGTTCGGCGAAGCGCGGGTCGTCGCGGAAGACGGGCTCGCCGCGGCCGTGCACCCGGACCACGGTGGGCGGGCCGTCGAAGGCGCACCACATCAGGGTGATCCGGCCGTTCTCCCGCAGGTGGGCGATGGTCTCGGCCTGCGAGCCGCCGAAGTCCAGGTAGGCGAGGGTGAGTTCGTCGATGACCGCGAGGGTGCCGGAGCGGCCCTTGGGTGAGAGGTTGACGTGTCCGTCGCCGGCCAGCGGCGCGGTCGCGACGAAGTAGACGGGCTGCCGTTCGATGAACTGCCGCAACCGGCCGTCGATGCTTTCGTACTGCTTTCCCATGGTCGCAAGTGTGCCCGCATCTCGCTCCCCGAGAAAGGAAAATCCACGCAATGAGACGGTCGGCGCACTGACCGCCCCGCCGAGAATGATCCGTGCACCTGCCACCCACCGTGCCGAGCACAGGAGTTGAGATGGTCCAGGACACCCGCCCGACCACCGGAGCGGCGCTGGTGCTCGGCCTGCCCGCCGCACCGCTGCGCCGCTACGTCCTCGACTACCGCGGCTACCGGATGGCCCTGGACCACCCCCAGCGGCGGCTGGAGGTGCCCACGGACGTGGTGACGGTGGCGCTCGCCTTCGAGGGCACGATGCGGCTCACCGACGCGGTGTCACCCGCCCCCGGCGTCTCCTTCGGCTCGGTAGCCGCCGGGTTGCGCCGCACCGCGACGATCGCCGAACAGTCCGGTGTGCTGCACGGTTTGGCCGTCTCGCTGACCCCGCAGGGCGCGTTCCGCGCGTTCGGGCCGGTGGCCGGGGAGCTCGGCGGGCAGTGGGCCGAGGCGGGGGAGGTGCTGGGCCCGCGGCTGGGCACGCTGGCCGCCCGGCTGGCCGACGCCCCGACCTGGCGGGGCCGGTTCGCCCTGCTGGACGGCCACTTCACCGCGCTGTTCGCCGACGGACCGACCTGGGAGCCGGACGTCGTCTGGGCCTGGCGGCAACTGCGCCGCTCCCGGGGGCTGGTGCCGGTGCGCGCCCTGGTGGAGGGCACCGGCTGGAGCCGCCGCCGGCTGGAGCAGCGCTTTCGCGAGCAACTCGGGCTGGCGCCCAAACAGGCCGCCGGCATCCTGCGGCTGCAGCGGACGCTGAGCCTGCTGACCGCCCCGGACGAGCGCTTCGCCCGCGCCGACCTGGCCGCGCTCTGCGGCTACTACGACCAGTCCCACCTCGACCGCACCTTCCGCGGCATGGTCGGCTGCTCGCCCCGCGAGTTCCTGGCCTCCCGCCGCTCCGCCGCCACCCCGCAGCCGGCCGACCGGGTCATCGGGCGGATCACCAGCGCCGTCCTCGACCCGGACCTGAGTGAGCTGACCTGAGCCGAGCCGGACTGAGACTGCACTGAACGAAAACCACGTGCCCCGGGGGCGCCGACCGGGCTACCCTCGGCCCCATGAACGTCACCGGCCACATCACCGCCACCGCGCGAGCGACCAGCTCGCCGGTTGCCGCCGCCTGACGTACGTCCCCCTCCCCTCGGCGACCGGACACGGTCCGCCGGTGGTGTCCTCGAGGCGTTCTGCTCCTCGGTTCCGACGATCGCGCGGACTCGTCGTCCGGTGGCCCCCCGCAACGGCACACGCGAAGGAGCCACCCCATGAACACCGACCAGCTCGTCCGCACCTTCCTCGAGTACTTCGAGGAGCGCGGCCACCGCCGGATCACCGGCTCGACCCTGCTGCCCCCGCCCGGCGACCCGGTGCTGTTCACCACCTCCGGCATGCACCCCCTCACCCCCCACCTGGAGGGACGCCCCCACCCGTTCGGCCGCCGGCTGGTCAACGTCCAGCGCTGCCTGCGCACCACGGACCTCGACGAGGTCGGCGACCGCACCCACCTCACCGTCTTCGAGATGCTCGGCACCTGGTCCCTCGGCGACTACGAGGGCCCGCAGAGCCTCGACTGGGGCTACGGGCTGCTCACCGACGGGTTCGGCATCGACCCCGGCCGGCTCCACGTCACCGTCTTCGGCGGCGACGACCAGGTCGGGCCGGACACCGACTCCCTGGAACTGTGGCAGGACCGCGGCGTCCCCGTCGAGCTCACCGTCGAGGACAACTGGTGGTCCAACGGGCCCACCGGCCCGTGCGGTCCCGACTCGGAGATCTTCCTGTGGACCGGCGACACCCCACCGCAGTCGACCCCCACCCGGGACGACCGCTGGGTCGAGGTGTGGAACCACGTGATGATGCGCCACCGCCGCCTCGACGACGGCACCCTCGTTCCCCTCCCCCAGCGCAACATCGACACCGGCCTCGGCCTGGAACGGCTCTCCTCGCTGCTCAACGGCCGCTCGTCCGTCTTCGAATGCGACGTCTTCGACCCCTGGCGCCGCCTGGTCCCCACCCTGTGGCGACTGGACGAACCGTCCCTGCGCCTGGTCTGCGACCACCTGCGCTCGTCCGTCGTCGTCATCGGCGACGGCGTCCGCCCCTCCACCACCGGCCGCGGCTACGTCCTGCGCCGCCTGCTGCGCCGGGTGCTCACCGTGCTGCGCCGCGACGACCCGCGGCGCGGACTCGGCGACCTGCCCGAGGAGTTGATCCGGCACACCCTGGACCACTTCCGCCAGGACGTCCCCCCGGAGTCGGTCCGCCGGGTGCTGCTCGACGAGGAGCAGCGGTTCGGCCGGCTCCTGGACCGCGGCCGCCGGGTGCTCTCCCGCCCCCGCTTCCGCGGCCCGCTCAGCGAGGACGACCTCCACTACCTCCACGACACCCACGGCCTGCCCCGCGACCTGGTCCTCGACCTGCGGCCGCAGTGACGCCCCGACCCCGGCAGGGCGTTGCGCATTCGTACAAGACGCGCGCGGGCCCCGTCCGGCACCCTCGGAAGGCCCGGCCGGTACGGGGGGACCGGCCGGTCACGGGGGGTGCGGACGGGGCTGCGCTCAGGGGCGGGGCGGCGTCACTTCTTCATGTAGACGCTGTCCATGAATTTGATGATCTGCTCGTCCGTCAGCCGCTGGCCTTCGCGGTGGCCCATCGCCAGGTCGGCCTCGCTGATCATGCCGACCAGCCGCTCGCCGTCGATCACCGGGATGCGCCGGATCTGGTGCTGTTCCATCTTCGTGAGGACGGTGTCCACGCTGTCCTCGGCCCGCACGCAGTGCAGGTGTCCGGCGAGATCCATGGCGGTCATCTTGGCCGGGTCCTTGCCCTCGGCGAGACACTGGATCACGATGTCGCGGTCGGTGATGATGCCGTGGAGCTTCTGGTCGTCGCCGCAGATCGGCAGCGCACCGACCTTCTTGTCGCGCATCATCTTCGCGGCCTCGGCCAGCGTCTGGTGGGCGCCGATGCACTGGGCGCCGGTGTGCATGATGTCTCGGGCAGTGGTCACGGGGACTCCTTCGTCGGTGTTACCCCCCGACGGTCCTCCCCCGCGGCGGTCCACAGCGCCGCTCGCGGGGTGACCGTGCCCTCACCGTAGGCGACCCCGGGCTCGCCCGCGACCGCGAGCGCTCCGGAACGTCCGAGGCGGTGCGGACGGAGCGGCCGCCGACCAGGAGGTCGACCGCTGGTACTTCGGGAGGTGTCCGGGCGCGCCCCGGCCCGTCCCGTCGAGGTGACGCCCGGCCCGGGCGCCTGCGGCCGTACCGGGGCAGACTGGCCTGCGGGGGCCACCGCAGGAGTCTTCGGAGACGGCCCATGCCGCAGCTGACGGTGGACGGACGCACCCTCGCCCTGTCCCACCTCGACAAGGTGTACTACCCGAGCACCGGCACCCTCAAGGGCGACGTGCTGCGCTACTACGCCGCCGTCCACACCGCCCTGCTCCCCCATCTGAGTGACCGCCCGGTGTCCTTCCTGCGCTGCCCGGACGGCGTCGAGGCGGAGGTGTTCGTCGCCAAGAACCCGCCGCCCGGCACCCCGGACTGGGTCCGCACGGTGGACGTGCCCAGCACCGGCGGCGAACTGCGCCAGGTGGTGCTGGAGAACGGCGCGGCGCTGCTGGCGCTCGCCAACCTGGGCTGCCTGGAGCTGCACGTCCCGCAGTGGCACGCCGCCGGGCCCGCGCTGGCCGACCGGCTGGTCCTGGACCTCGATCCGGGCGAGGGCGCCGACGTCCTCACCTGCCGGTCGGTCGCGCTGCTGCTGCGCGAGCGGCTGGCCGCGGACGGGCTGTCGGCCTGGGTGAAAACCTCCGGGTCCAAGGGCCTGCACCTGCTGGTGCCGATCGAGCCGACGCCGAGCGCCGAGGTCTCCGGGTACGCGAAGGCGCTGGCCGCCGCGCTGGAGGCCGAGCACCCGGAGCTGGTGGTGCACACCATGGCCAAGGCCCGCCGCCGCGGACGGGTGCTGGTCGACTGGTCGCAGAACAACGCCAAGAAGACCACCGCCGCCCCGTACACCCTGCGCGCCCGGCCGCTGCCGACGGTCTCCACCCCGCTGTCCTGGGCCGAACTGGAACGGGCGCGCGGGGAGGCGCAGCTGGTCTTCACCATCGCCGAGCTGCCGGAACGGCTGGCCGCGCACGGCGACCTGTTCGCGCCGCTGCTGGATCCCGAGCAGGCCCGGCCGCTGCCCTCCTCGCCCTCCCCGCTCTCCGCTCCCGCAGCGCCGGCCGCGTCGCCGTCGCAGGCCCGGCAGGTGCTGCGGCCGCCGGTCGAGGTGATGCGCCCCGCCGCCGTCACCGTCGTGCCGCCCGCCGACGGGCTGGGCGGGGGCGGCGTGCAGTACGAGCTGAAGCTGGACGGCTTCCGCTGCGTCGCCTTCGCCCGCGGCGACCGCCCGGCCTTCCTGCAGTCCCGCAGCGGCCGCGACCTCGCGCCCGAGTTCCCGCCGATCGCCGCCGCCGTCGCCCGGTTGCCGGAGGGGCTGGTGCTGGACGCCGAACTCGTCGCCTGGCGGAAGGGGCGCTTCGCCTTCGAGGAGCTGCTGCACACCCGCCAGGCCCGGGCCGCGGCCACCGACGTCGTGCTCGGGCTGATCGCCTTCGACCTGCTCGCCCTGCCCGGCCGCGACGTCCGGCGCCTGCCGCTCGCCGACCGGCGCCGCCTGCTGCTCGCCGCCCTCGCCGACGTCCCGCCGCCGATCCAGCCGGTGATGGCCACCACTGACCGGGCGGAGGCGCTGGAGTGGATGGACCAGCTGGCCGACACCGGTGTGGAGGGCCTGGTCTGCAAGGCTCTGGCCTCCCCCTACCGCCCGCGCGGCGCGGGGCGCACCTGGGTCAAGTACCGGCGCAGCGACACCCTGGACGCCACCGTCCGCGCCCTCACCGGTCCGGCCGCCCGGCCGCACGCCCTGGTGCTGCGACTCGACGACGGCCGGGTCTTCCTGACCACCCCCCGGCTCACCCCCGTCCAGGCCCGCGAGGTCGCCCAGGTCGCCGGCCCGCTGCTCGGCCCGCCCGCCACCGACCCCGACCACGGCCAGGTCCACCCGCTCACCGCACCGCTGCGCGCCGAGCTCACCCTCACCGGCCGACCGCCCACCGCCACCTTCGTCCGGCTGCGCGGCGACTGACCACCCCGTCGGCCCGGTCGGCGCGCAGGCGACCGTGTGCGCGTGCACCACGATCACGACCCTCGGGAAGCGTCGGGCTGCGGACTCTGCGACGGCCCGCTCACCACCCAACCCGGCGACGACGCAGGCGGGTTGGACCCGCTGAAGCCGCCCGGCCGACAGTGGGCGCGCCTCAGTTGCGCCGCTTCCCCGCCGCGTGGGCGAACTCGGTGACCAGCGCGTCCTCGAACACCGGCAGGTCCGCCGGCTTGCGGCTGGTCACCAGCGGGCCCGGCCCGTCGTGGCAAACGTGCACCGCCTCGTCCACCCAGTGGGCGCCCGCGTTGACCAGGTCCGTCCGCAGGCTGGGCCAGGAGGTGAGGGTGCGGCCGCGGACGGCGTCGGCCTCGATCAGCGTCCAGGCGCCGTGGCAGATCGCCGCGACCGGGCGGCCGGAGGCGCAGCAGACGTGCACGAAGGCCACCGCCGCCCGGTCCAGCCGCAGGAAGTCCGGGTTGGCGACGCCGCCGGGCAGCACCAGCCCGTCGTAGTCGGCCGGGTCCGCCTCCGCGACCAGCCCGTCCACCGCGAAGGTGTCCCCGGGCGCGCGGTGCCGGACGGCCTGGGCCCGGCCGGGGGCGGTGGAGAGCAGGCGCGGGATGCCGCCGGACTCGGCGACCGCCTGCCAGGGGGAGGTGAGTTCCTGCTGCTCGACGCCGTACGGGGCGACCAGGAACGCGATCGTCCGGCCGGTGAGGGTGGTGGACGGCCAGCCCATGGCTCAGCGCGGGTGACGGGCGGTGAGGTCCTCGGCGGGCGGCGGGGCGGTGCCGACCCGGGCCCGGGGGCAGTCGAGGTGGACGGTGCGGTCCAGGTGGTCGATCCGGGCGACCAGGCCGACCGGGACGAGCACCCGGGTGCCCGGCACCCAGGGCTCGGCGTCGACCATCAGGTGGTCGCCGGCGTCCTGTTCGACCCGGCCGAGCGGGCCGTCGACGGCCTGCACCTCGTACCCGGTCAGGGCGAGGTCCGCGGCGGGATGGGAGCCCGGGCGGTACTCCCACAGGTCGGTACTCATGCGCACCTCGCGATGGTTCGGTCCCCCGTCACGTCACGCCGCCGGTTCACGTCATGCCTCCGGACGGTCCCAGGGCCTGCGCTCGCGCCGTTCCTCCCGGGCCGGATCGACGGGTTCGGCCCCGCCGCCTCCCCGGCGCCGCCGCAGCAGTTCGGTGGCGGCCACCGCGGCCGTCACGGACGCGGCCCAGACCACGCCGAGGGCGACCAGCACGGCCGTGGTCGGGGTGCGCACCCCGATGCCGAGGCAGATCGACGTCATCACCAGCACGGTCAGCAGCACCCCGGTCGAGATCCGGTGCCCGGTGGCGCGCAGCACGCCCAGGACCCGGTTCGGCCGCTTCGCCCCCATCGTGCTCAACTTCCGGTCGAGGCGCGTGTCCTGGCGCAGATCGGACTCGATCTCCTCGAGGAGCCGCCGCTCCCATCCGCTCAACGCGGGTCCGTCCATCTCGGTCACCTCCGACATTCCGGTGACGTTACTGCTCGCACCCGGGCGGTTGCCCGGTACGGGCCGGCGCTAACCGTTCCGGGGACCGCCTGTTCCGGCGCCCACGCGCCCGAAGGCCCGGGGACGGGCGAGCAGGCTGTCGTCCAGGACACGCAGCAGGTCGGCGGCGTCACGGTGGACCTCGACCGCGCCGGCCGCCCGAAGTTCGGGACCGGCGTCCCCACCGGTCTCCAGGGCGACGCAGGGCACCCCGAGCCGCCGCGCCGCCAGCACCTCGCGCACGCTCCCGGCGACGGCCACGGCGTGCTGGGGCGCGCCGTCCACCAGCTCCAGGGCCGCCCGCACCGGGTCGCTGCCGGGGGCGGTCACGGTCAGGGCGGGCGCCCCGGCCGGCCCGGGGCCGGTCAGCACGACCGTCCAGCCGCGCGCGGCGCACTCGCGCAGCAGCTCGGCGCCGCCGGGCAGCCGCGGCCGCCAGTCGGTACCGAACAGAGCCGCCGAGATCACCGTCATGGCCGCCGCTCCCGTGCTTCCGCCGTCCTTGGGTCCGTGGGCCGCTTCCGTGCTTCCGTCGCAGGCCACGCACCGTGCGCGCCCTTCCAGGTTAGGACGCTCCCCGGCCCGGCGCGCTGCCTGCCGGGAACAGCCGGCCCCGGGGCGAAAACCGCTTGGCGGGCGGGGCCGGCCTCGCCATACTCCGGACGTTCACGAGCGGACGAGCAGGGGGGAGAACGCATGGCGGTGTTCGGGTGCGCGAGTTGCGGTGCGGAGCTGACCGTTCCGGTGACGGAGGTGGCGCTGCCGCCGCACGCGCACCGGGAGGGCGGCGACCGGTACCTGCCGCCGCTGCTGGAGCCGGGCACCTTCGCCGTCGACCCGGAGCCCTCCGAGCCGCCCTGGCGGCCCTGGGCCGCGATCACACCGGCGGAGGCCGCCGCCCGGGGCGTGTACGCGCCGGTCGGCGGGCTGTGGTTCGGGCCCGGCGGCGCCGTCCTCCTGGCACCGGGCGACACCCGTGGCACCGCCCTGATCCCCGAGCGGTGCGACGGCTGCTGCGCCGCCGCCGGCGGTGCCAACCTGGCCTGCGAGCGGTGCGGGCGGACGGTGGGCGCCCGGGTCGACGACTGCTACCGCTGGCAGGCGGTCTGGCTGTACCCGGAGGCCGTGCGTCGGCTCCCGGGCCCGGTCCGTCCGTCCCGTCCGGCCGGGGACGGCTGGGTGGTGGAGCCGACGCCGCCGGTGGAGCCGCTCGGCTGGTGGAGCGACCGCTGGTGCGCGGCGGTCGGGACGGCCCTGGCCGAGGTGCTGGCGGCCTCCGGCGGCGCGCCGGTGGCGGTGGCCCCCGGGCTGCTCGCCGAGACCTTCGGGCGCACCCTGCACCGGCTGCTCCCGGCCGGCGCGCCGGTCCGCACCCTGGGCCTGGCCGGGCCCGGCCTCACCCGCGGCCCGGTGCCGGACATCGCCCTCGTCCCCCGCCACCCGTGGACGGGGGCCGCCTGGCAGCCGCCCGCCGGCGGCACGGTGCCCGTCGGGCTGGACGCCGGGGTGTGGACGTACCTGGCCTTCCCACCCGTCCGGGCCACCACCCGGTTGCCCGCCGGGGAGGAGCGCGACGACCCGCCGCCGCTACGCCCGGACCGGCTGTTCGAGCCCGACCGGCGCCTGCTGCTGCACCGCCTCGCCCGGCTGCCCGCCGTCCGGCAGCCCTGGCTGCGCGCGATCTACGATCGGCTCGGCAACCCCCGCCACCACCAGGGCGCATCGGAGGGCACCCCATGAGGATCCACCTGACCACCGTGTTCGTCGACGACCAGGACAAGGCGCTGCGCTTCTACACGGAGCTGCTGGGCTTCGTGAAGAAGGAGGAGGTCCCGCTCGGCGACCACCGCTGGCTCACGGTCGTCTCCCCCGACCAGCCCGACGGCACCGAACTGCTGCTGGAGCCCGACACCCACCGGGCCGTCAGGCCGTACAAGACGGCGCTGGTCGAGGACGGCATCCCGGCCGCCCAGTTCGCCGTGGACAACGTGCACGCCGAGTACGACCGGCTGCACCGGCTCGGGGTGCGGTTCACCCAGGAGCCGACGGCACTGGGCCCGGTCACCATCGCGGTGCTGGACGACACCTGCGGCAACCTCATCCAACTGGCCCAGTTCCACCGGTAGTCGCCTGGACGGACCGGCCACGCCCCTGCCCGCCGGTGAGCTGCGGGCCGCAGCGGCGGCCCGCAGCTCCTCCTGTGCCGGGGTGAACGACGCTCAGACCAGGCCCTTGTGCTCGGGTCGCTGCGAACTGCCCGCCGCCACCCGGCGGTTGGGCGTCGCGATGGTGAGGTCGCGGACCAGTAGCAGCGCGCCCGCGGCGAGCAGCCCGGCGGGGATGCCGGTCCAGGCGATGGTGGGGCCGATGGCCGTGCCGGAGGGGGCGAGCAGGCTCTGGGCGCAGGCCAGGCCGAAGGCGCCGCCGATCTGTTTGGCGAGGGCGGAGCCCGCCGTGGCGGCGCCCGTGTCGGCGGGTCGGACGCAGCTCTGGGTGGCGATGGTCAGACCGCCCATCGCCGGGCCGGTGCCGAGCCCGATGAGCAGCAGCAGGACGGACGTCAGCGGCACGGGAGTTGCGGGCCCGAGGGGGAGGAGGCCGCCCGTACCGGCGGTGAGCAGCGCGGCCCCGGTCAGCAGGACGGACCGGACCTGCCGACCGTGGGTGACGGCGGCCGCGGTGAGCCGGTTGCCGACCGTCATGCCGACCAGCAGGGGCAGGAGCAGCAGGCCGGAGGCGGTGGCCGAGTATCCGCGCTGCTGTTGGAAGTACAGCGGCAGCAGGATCCCCACCGGCATGGCCGCGACCTGGAGGAGGAACCCGGCGGCCAGCAGCGCCGAGTAGGTGCGGTTGTGGAACAGCCGCAGCGGGAGTACGGGTACGGCGGCCCGCCGTTCCACCGGGACCAGCAGCGCGAGCAGGGCGAGTCCGCCGAGCAGGCAGCCCCCGACGGCCGGGTCGCTCCACCGTCCGTCGGCCGCGTTGCCCTTGAGGCTGAGGCCGGTCAGGACCAGCCCGAGTCCGCTGGTGAGCAGCAGGATCCCGGCCGCGTCGAGCCGGCCGGGCGGCGTGGTGGCGGGGCGGTGCTCGGGCAGGGTCAGCGCGATCAGGGCCCAAGCCGCCAGGCCGAGCGGGAGGTTGAGCCAGAACGACCAGCGCCATCCGGCGTGGTCGGCGAGCAGTCCGCCGAGGATCGGGCCACCGACCAGGCCGAGGACCATCATGGCGGCCAGGGCGGTCTGCATCCGGATCAGGCCCTGCGGGCGGGACGGTGGGTGGAGGTCGCGGATCAGGGCCATGCCGAGAGTGAGCAGGGCGCCGGCACCCAGGCCCTGCACGGCGCGGGAGGCCACCAGTGCGGGCATGCCGGCGGCCAGGGCGCAGGCGGTCGAGCCGGTCAGGAAGAGGGCGAGCCCGCCGAGGAGTAAGCGCCGCCGCCCGTACAGGTCGGAGAAGCGGCCGTAGACCGGGACGCTGACGGAGGAGGTCAGCAGGTAGGCGGTGACCAGCCAGACGTACCAGGTGCCGCCGCCCCCGACCTGCTGGACGATCCGGGGCAGCGCGGTGCCGACCACCGTGCCGTCCAGCATGGCGAGGAAGGCGCAGCCGAGCAGTGCCGTGCTGGCCAGGATCCGGCGGCGGGGCGGGAGGTCCGCGTAGGCGTTCATGCCTCGTCCGCGGGGGCGATCGCGCCGTGCAGGAAGAGGTCGACGAGTTCCTCGGTGGACAGCGGGTCGGGCATGCCGCCGCGGCCGGTGGACATCAGCAGCAGCTGGAAGGTGCCGGCGAGCCGTTCGGGGGCCAGTCGCAGGCGTTCCCGGTCGGGTTCGAACAGGGCGGCGAGCGCGGCGCGGGGCCCGGCCAGGCCGGCTTCGCGGTCGGCGAGGCGGCGCGGTTCGGTCGGCGCGGGGCGCTCCGGGCGCCCGGCGCCGGCGAGGGCTCCGATGACGGCGCCGACCCGGGCCAGGTGGCCGCTCAGTACGTCGGCCGCTTCGGTGAGCCGGGCCGCGAGCGGCTGGTCGAGCTCGATCGAGGCGAGGTGGGCGACGGCGTCGTCGGGCCGGACGGCCTCGGCCAGGCAGGCGGCGAGCAGGGCGTCCTTGTCGGCGAAGACGCGGAAGATCGTGCCCTCGCCGATGCCGGCGGCGCGGGCGATCTTCGCGGTGGTCACCGAGGCGCCGTACTCGACGACCAGCGGGAGGGCGGCCGCGACGATCATCGCGCGGCGCTGCTCGGGCTCCATGGCCGGCGCGCGGCGCCGGGCGGGCGGGGTGGAGGGGTTCTCTGCCATGCCTCCAAGTTACGGAGTGAGTACTCACTCCGTCAATGGGGCGCGGAACCCAGGGCCGCCGGAAGGCAGTCGGAAGGCGGGCCCCCGGGCGTTCCCCACCGGGAACCGCGGGTTACGCGCGGCGCTACGCGGGGTCCGACGCCAGCCGGGCGTGCAGGTGCTCGTCGTTGTACGGGCCGTCGCCGTGGCGGTAGGAGGCGCGCAGCGTGCCCTCGTACGGGAAGCCGGCGCGGACGGCGACCCGGCAGGAGGCCTCGTTGCCGACCTCGTGGTAGAGCTCGATGCGGCGCACGCCGGCGGTGCGGACGCCCCAGGCGGTGACCGCGGTGGTGGCACGGGTGGCGAGGCCACGGCCGCGGGCTGCGGCGAGCAGCCAGTAGCCGACCATGGCGACGCCTTCGGCCCGGTCGGTCCAGCGCAGGGCGACGTTGCCGTACAGGGAGTCGTCGGCGGCGTCGGTGATCGCGAAGGAGGCCGTGCCGCCGTCGGCCCAGCGGGAGTCGGCGCGGTCGAGGTAGGCCTCGGCGCCGGCCGGGTGGGTGGCGTCCCGCAGCGGGTTCCAGCGGGCGATCTCCGGGTCCGCTGCGGCGGCCATCACCGCGGCGAGGGTGCCGCCGGCCAGGTCGAGGCGCCGGCCCCACGGGCGGAGCAGGACGTCGCCCAGGTCGAGGACTTCGGGACTGAGGAGGCGCCGGTCGGCCGCCGGGTCGCTGTTGCTCATCCCGCCTTCCTACCCTCCGCCGCCGCGCACCCGCCAGCGATTAATCCGGTTCCGCGGCATCCCGCACGGCGGGTCGACGTCGGCCGCATGGGCCGTCAGCAGCCCGACCACCGGCCGATCGTCGCACCGGGGCGGGCCGGCCAGGGGTGCTGGGTGCCCCGGACGAGGCGGTGGCCGTTCCACCTGCGGCGCAGCGGCGCCCCCTGACCGCAGCGCGGTCAGGGGGGCCTCTTACGATCGGTTCGCATTCTTCGACGGACACCGACGCCCGACCGGCCGGCTGCCCGCCGCCCAACGTCCTGCACCACCCGACGCACGACAAGACGACTCCACCGACGGCGATGGAGTCGCCCATCGAGGAGGAACCTCCATGCAAGCCCGGAAGATCGGCGCGGCCGCCGCGACAGCGGTGGCGCTTCTGGCTGCCCGCGACCTCATCCAGAAGAAGCACGCGCTGCTCCGGAACTTCCCGGTGCTCGGGCACGCCCGGTACCTGTTGGAGACGATCGGGCCGGAACTGCGGCAGTACATCGTGACCTCCAACGAGGAGGAGCGCCCGTTCAGCCGCGACCAGCGCACCTGGATCTACGCGTCGGCGAAGGAGCAGAACAACTACTTCGGGTTCGGCACCGAGGTCGACGTCGAGCACGTCCAGGGGCACGCCTACGTCAAGCAGCGCACCTTCGCCGGCGCGCTGCCCGACATCCACGACCCGCAGGCCCCGCTGCCCTCGGCCAAGGTGCTGGGCGGGCCGCGCGGTCGCGCCAAGGCGTTCCGGCCGGCGAGCGTGGTGAACATCTCCGCGATGAGCTTCGGCTCGCTCTCCGGCGCGGCCATCACCGCGCTCAACAAGGGCGCGGCGGAGGCCGGCGCCATGCACAACACGGGCGAGGGCGGCCTCTCCCCCTACCACCGCCAGGGCGGTGACCTCGTCCTCCAGCTCGGCACGGCGTACTTCGGCTGCCGCAACGAGGACGGCAGCTTCAACCTCGACAAGCTCAAGGACGTCGTCGCCGGCGCACCGGTCAAGGCGATAGAGATCAAGCTCTCCCAGGGCGCCAAGCCCGGGCTGGGCGGAATGCTGCCGGGCGCGAAGGTCACCCCGGAGATCGCCGCCATCCGCGGCATACCGGTCGGCCAGGACTGCGCCTCGCCGTCGCGGCACACCGCTTTCGGCGACGTCGACTCGATGCTCGACTTCGTCGAGCTGCTCGCCACCGAGACCGGTCTGCCGGTCGGGATCAAGAGCGCGGTCGGCGAGATGGGTTTCTGGCAGGAGCTGGCCGCCCTGATGGCGCGCGGCGACCGCGGGGTCGACTTCGTGACCGTCGACGGCGGCGAGGGCGGCACCGGTGCGGCGCCGCGGATGTTCGCCGACTCGGTGTCACTCCCCTTCCGGATGGGCTTCTCCCGGGTCTACGGCACCTTCGCCGAACTGGGCCTGACCGACGAGCTGACCTTCATCGGCTCCGGCAAGCTCGGTCTGCCCGAGAACGCCGCGGTCGCCTTCGCCCTGGGCGCCGACATGATCAACGTCGCCCGTGAGGCGATGCTGTCGATCGGCTGCATCCAGGCCCAGAAGTGCCACACCGACAAGTGCCCCACCGGCATCGCCACCCAGAACCCCTGGCTGGCCCGCGGCCTCGACCCGGCCTCCAAGTCCACCCGCGCCGCCGTCTACCTGCGCACCCTGCGCAAGGAACTGCTGAAGGTCTCCTCCGCCGTCGGTGTCGCCCACCCGGGCCTGATCACCGCCGACGACATCGAGATCATGAACGGCGACTACGAGGCCCGCACCCTCGCCGGCGTCTACGGCTACAAGGACGGCTGGGGCGAGCTCGGCCCGCACCTCGCCGAGGAGATCACGGCCCTCCTCACCACCAAGCCGGCCGTCTGACCCACCGCTCGGAACGCCCCTCGCGTGCCGACACCCAGCCGGCACGCGAGGGCCCGGGACCCGCGCCACCTGTCCGGCGGCCTGCATCCGGACTTACCGCTGCAGGCGGGAGTAGTTGAAGTTGAGCTCCTGCAGCGGGATGAACAGGCAGCCGCCGCCATGACTTGGAGCGCCTGACCCATGGGCGAACGACGCCTTCCGGATCGCTCGAAACCACACAGCCTCATCACAACAGCGGCACCCTTTGCCGAACTCGGCCGGATTCGGTGTGCGGCTCAGCGGCCCTCCCTCACGGGTCCGCTCAGCACAGCAACGGGTCCCAGTCCGCCGTGGGCCCCGTGTAGGTGCCGGCCGCGTCGGCGGCCCACAGCGCCTGCTCGAACAGGACCAGGCCGGCATAGACCGCCATCGTGTTCAGGCAGCGGCAGTCCCCGGCGTGCTTGGCCAGGTACGCGGGCGTGATGTGGGCCGCCGGCCGGGCTTGCCATGCGGCGGTGTCGAACCCGCGGCAGGTCCCGCACCCGGCGAAGTGCTCCAGGCAGTCGGCGACCAGCCGGTCGTAGGCGGCGCGGTCGCGGCAGCGGGACCGTACCGAGAACACCTCGCGCGCGGTGGCGGTGGCCGTCCGCTCGGCTCCGTGGATCAGCAGTGGGTTGAGCGAGTTGAGCACCGGATCGCAGTACAGGTCGCCCGGGAGGCGGCCCGGGTCCCGGGCGAGGTTGTCCAGGAGGAGCGCGGACTGGTACCGACCCTGGTAGACCTGCCAGATGAGTTGTCGGCCGGACAGCAGCAGGGGCCACCTCGAGCCGTGGTCGACCGCCCAGGCCAGTACGTCCACGCAGAAGCGCCCCAACGGGCCGGCGCTGTCCACGCCGTGGTGGGCGGCGACGATGGAGAACAGGTTGTAGGCCTCGTTGGCGCAGTTGTCATGGCGGCGGTCGAGCGCTTCGTGCGCGCACAGGGCCAGCAGTGACACGGCGTCGACCAGCGCGTCATCCGCAGGGCCCTTGTGGGTGCCCTCCAGCAGCGCGGCCAGCGCGAGCGGCCGGATCCCCGAGTTGATCAGCCGGTACTTCAGTGCCCTCGACTCGTCCGCGCCGAACCGCGGGCTCGCGGCCTTCTCGTGCAATACGTCCAGGTACACGGCCTGAAGGGTGATCATCCAGTTGTCCATGACCAGGCGGGACGCCGGGTCCTCGTGGTCGACGAGGCAGTGCCGGACGTAACCGGCGGTCAGCCTGGCGCAGTCCTCCATCACGCCCATCGCGCCCGAGACGAAGTGGTGGTAGTCGGGGAACGTCCCGTAGCAGCTGGCCATGGACTGCCCGCTCACGCACCTCCGGCACAGGACGGTGTCGTCGAGCTGGCACCACGCCCATCCGTAGCCGATCTCGGCGAACGCGGCCATGGTCGGCGTGCTCGGCATCGGTACGGCGGCGGAGGCGACCTGGAGCATCGCCTCCGCCCGAGGGACCAGCCCCTGCCTCGGGGGGCAGCTCCTGGGCAAGCGCCCCTGTTCGGGCAGGGGCATCGTCTTGTCCGCGGTGTTCTCGCCGACGAGAACGGCGACGGCGGCCGGGTCGTAGGCGCCGGCTCGTGCACCGTCCGGCTCGGTGTGGAGGGTGTGGAGGATGCCCGAGTCCAGCAGGGCACCGGGCTCGTGCGCTTCCAGGGCGCGGCTGCTCCAGAGCCGCCGCCGCTGAGGCAACTCCTCCACATCGGCGACCAGGTCCTCGAAGTCGATCTCGCCCTGGTCGGACAGTTCGTAGAGCGCGCCGAAGAGTCCCTTCCGCGGCGGCGGGACCATCTGTGGGGTCACGAAGGCTCCATGGATGCGACGGCAGGTCAACGCCGGAGCGCAGCAACGCCCCCGGCCGGGCGGACGAGTACCCGGGCGCGGCCGAACCACACCGATGAACCGAATAGCAGCTTGGTTCGAGAGCTCCTCCGGGGGCGCCCTGGGACGCCCGAAAGACGGAGCACCCGGGGCGCGTCGAGGCACATCACGGCGCCCCGCCACCGATTCGCTCCCCGAACCCTCGGTTCCCCGCCGCACTCGACGGATGGGTCGTCCGCGGTCAGGCCGGACAACCGCTGTGCCAGGCCCGCCGAGGCGGCCGTGCCGGCGACCGCCGCGCGCCGGACCCGGCTGTGCACCAGTCC
>NZ_JBSFGK010000129.1:0-17599 GCF_053596495.1 Kitasatospora sp. NPDC001683 | reverse complement strand
GCGATCACCTCCGCGATCGTCTTCAACGCCCTGGTCATCATCGGCCTGATCCCGCTCGCCCTGCGCGGCGTGAAGTACCGCCCGTCCGACGCCAGCTCACTGCTGGCCCGCAACATCGGGATCTACGGCGTCGGCGGTCTGGTCGTCCCCTTCATCGGCATCAAGCTGATCGACCTGATCGTCCAGTTCATCCCCGGCCTCAACTGAGAAAGGAGCCACCGCAATGTCCAAGCCCCTGCCCGCCACCGTGCGGACCCACTTCACCGCTCTGCGCGTGCTCCTGGTGCTCACGGTGATCCTCGGAATTGCCTACCCGCTGCTGGTCACCGGGATCAGCCAGGTCGCGTTCAGCGACAAGGCCAACGGCTCGATCGTGAAGTCCGACGGCAAGGAGGTCGGCTCCAGCCTGCTCGGCCAGAACTTCAACCTGCCGAAGAAGAACCCGGACGACCCGAAGGAGGACCCGGTGCCGGACCCGAAGTGGTTCCAGCCCCGGCCCTCCGCCGCCGGGACGGGCTACGACCCGTCCTCCTCCAGCGCCTCCAACCTCGGCCCGAACAGCGACGACCTGCTCAAGGCCGTCAACGACCGGCGCGCCGCCGTCGCCGCGTTCGACGGCGTCGACCCGGCGAGCGTGCCGGCCGACGCGTTGACCGCCTCCGGTTCCGGCCTCGACCCGCACATCTCGGTGGCCTACGCCAAGGAGCAGGTCAACCGGGTCGCGCAGAAGCGCAACCTGCCGGTGGAGACGGTCGCCAAGCTGGTCGACAAGTACACCGAGGGCCGTTCGCTCGGTTTCCTCGGTGACGAGGGCGTCAACGTCGTCCTCCTCAACAAGGCGATCAGCGAACAGAAGTGATGACAATCCGTCAATCTGCCAGGTGATGACACCGACCCGGGCGCGGGGAGCACCCCCCTGCTGCCCGGGTCGGTCGTCCATGTCTGCGCACCACCAACCTGCTGGCGACACAAGGAAAGAGCAGTGCCCATGGCCCGCGACCTCACCCCCGGCTCCGGCATCCGCAGGGGCCGACTGAGGGTGTACCTCGGTTCCGCCCCGGGGGTCGGCAAGACCTACCGGATGCTGGACGAGGCCCGGCGCAGACAGGAGCGCGGGGCCGACGTCGTGGTCGGGTACATCGAGTGCCACGGCCGCCGCCACACCGAGGCCATGACCGAGGGGCTGGAGGTCCTGCCGCGGGCCCACCGCTCCTACCGCGACGCCGAGTTCGAGGAGATGGACCTCGACGCGGTGCTCGCCCGCTGCCCGTCCGTCGTCCTGGTGGACGAGCTGGCGCACACCAACATCCCCGGCGGGCGGCACGCCAAGCGCTGGCAGGACGTCGAGGAGCTGCTCGGCGCCGGGATCGACGTCATCACCACCGTCAACGTCCAGCACCTGGAATCGCTGAACGACGTCGTCCAGAAGATCACCGGCATCCCCCAGCGCGAGACCGTCCCGGACGAGGTGGTCCGTCGGGCCGACCAGCTCGAACTCGTCGACATGGCCCCGCAGGCGCTGCGTCGGCGCATGGCCCATGGCAACGTCTACAAGGCGGAGAAGGTGGACGCCGCGCTCTCCAACTACTTCCGGGTCGGCAACCTCACCGCCCTGCGGGAACTCGCCCTGCTCTGGGTGGCCGGGCGGGTGGACGAGGGTCTGCGCGACTACCGGGCCAGCCACAACATCGACCGCGTGTGGGAGACCCGCGAACGCGTCGTCGTGGCGCTGACCGGCGGCCCCGAGGGCGAGACGATCATCCGCCGCGCCGCCCGGATCGCCGACCGCACCGCCGGCGGCGAGCTGCTCGCCGTTCACGTCTCCCGCAGCGACGGCCTGGCCGGCGCCTCGCCCGGTGCGCTCGCCCAGCAGCGGCAACTGGTGGAGGACCTGGGCGGCAGCTACCACGTCGTGGTCGGCGACGACATCCCCACCGCGCTGCTCGCCTTCGCCCGCGCCCACGACGCCACCCAGCTGGTGCTCGGCACCAGCCGCCGAGGCCAGATCAACCGCTTCCTCACCGGCCCCGGCACCGGGCAGACCACCGTGGACGCCTCCGAGGACATCGACGTCCACATGGTCACCCACGAGTTCACCGGCCGCGGCCGACTGCCCTCGCTCGGCCGCCGCCACTCCAAGCGCCGCACCATCGCCGGGTTCGCCTCGGGTTTGATCGTGCCCGTGTTGCTCACGCCCGTGCTCTCACAGTTTCACGCCCAGCTGAACCTGACCACGGACGCGTTGGTCTTCCAGCTCGGCGTGGTGTCCGTCGCGTTGCTCGGTGGGGCGGTCTCCGCCGTGGTGGCGGCCGTCGTCGCCTCGGTGCTGCTGAACTACTTCTTCATCCCACCGGCGCACGATCTGACCATCGGTGAGACGAACAACATCGTCGCCCTCCTGGTGTTCGTCACGGTCGCGCTCGCCGTCTCCACCGTGGTCGACCACGCCGGCCGGCTCACCACCCGGGCCGCCCGCGCCACCGCCGAGGCCGAGACCCTCTCCACCCTGGCCGGCAGCGTGCTTCGCGGCGCCGACGCGCTGCCCGCCCTGCTGGAGAAGTCCCGTACGGCCTTCGGCATGCAGACCGTCGCGCTGCTCTCCCGCTCCGACGGCGAGGTGCTCGCCCACTGCGAGACCGAGCACCCGGACGACGGCGAGGGGCCGTACGAGACCACCGAGGTCCCGGTCGGCGCCGACGCCGTCCTGGTGCTCACCGGCCGCCGGCTGCCCGCCGCCGACCAGCGGGTGCTCACCGCCTTCGCCGCCCACGTCGGCGCCGCGCTGGAACGTGACCGGCTGGCCGTGGTCGCCGCCGAGGTCGAGCCGATCAAGGCCGCCGACCGGATGCGCACCGCCCTGCTCGCCGCCGTCAGCCACGACCTGCGCACCCCGCTCGCCGCCGCCCGCGCCTCGGTCGGCTCGCTGCGCAGCCCCGACGTCGAGTTCTCGCCCGAGGACCAGGCCGAACTCCTCGCCACCGCCGACGAGTCACTGGTCAAGCTCACCCGACTGGTTGACAACCTGCTCGACATGAGCCGCCTCCAGGCCGGCGCCCTCACCCTCCATTTGGCGCCCATTTCACTGGAGGAGATGCTGGTGCACGCCGTGGACTCGTTGTCCGACCCGCAGGCGCCGGTCCAGCCGCTCGACCTGGACACTGCCCCGCCGGTACTCGCCGACCCGCCGCTGCTGGAACGCGTCCTCGCCAACCTCATCGCCAACGCACTGCGGCACAACGCCCCCGGCGCGCCCGTCCTGGTCACCGCCAGCCACCACGCCGACCAGGTCGAGATCCGGGTGATCGACCGCGGCCCCGGCATCGCCCCCGAGGACCGCGACCGGGTCTTCCTGCCCTTCCAGCGCCTCGGCGACACCGACAACACCACCGGCGTCGGCCTCGGACTTGCCCTCTCCCGCGGCCTCGCCGAGGCCATGGGCGGCAGCCTGGACGTCGAGGACACCCCCGGCGGGGGCACCACCATGCTCCTCGTCCTGCCGACAGCGCCGTCCACGGGGCACGAGGAGCCCGACACCCTTGAACTGGAGAGGAACGCGGACCGGTGAGCCACATCCTCGTCGTCGACGACGAGCCGGCGCTGCGGCGCACCCTGCGGATCAGTCTGCAGGCCAGACACTATTCGGTGCTCACCGCAGCCACCGGTCAGCAGGCGCTGGACTCGGTGGGCCGGTCCTCGCCCGACGCCGTCCTCCTGGACCTAGGGCTGCCGGACTTCGACGGGGTCGACGTGATCCACGGCATGCGCTCCATGTTGGCCGTGCCGATCATCGTGCTGACCGGGCGGGCCCAGATCGAGGACAAGCTCCGCGCGTTCGACGCGGGCGCGGACGACTACGTGACCAAGCCGTTCGTGATGGACGAACTGCTGGCCCGGCTCCGCGCTGTGCTGCGTCGGCCCGCCGAACCCGAGACCTCGCCGTCGACGCGGATCGGGCCGAACGCCGTCGACCTGGAGGCAGGCACGATCACCGGCCCGGACGGCCCGATCCGGCTGACCCCGACCGAGTGGAAGATCCTCGGCCTCCTGCTGGCCAACCCCGGGAGACTGGTACCCGGGCAACAGATCCTGAGCGAGGTCTGGGGTCCGGACGCGGCGAACCAGAGCAACTACTTGAGAGTCTTCTTCTCCAGCATGCGCCGGAAGCTCGAACCCGACCCTGCCCGGCCGCGCCATCTGATCACGGAGCCCGGGATCGGCTACCGGTTCCAGCCCTGAACCAGGTATCCGGGACGGGCGAGACTCGCGTTCCGCGTCGGCGCCCGCTCCTTCCGGCCTACTGCCTGACCTACCGCGAGGACCGGAAGACGCTCGGCTGGACCTGCGAGGGGTCCGCCGAACAGCAGTGGACGATCAGCCACTGAGAGCCAGTAGCCCCGCACGCTCCGTGCGGGGGCCGCGTACCTGGCCGGATCCTGTGTGAATGCCTCGTCAAGATCGTCCTCGGCCGCGTCAAGGACGCGTCAGAGCGGGCGGACGGATGTTCGGCCGCACCTAGTGTGAGCTGCGAGGAAACGGTTCGCCGCCCGGGCGTGGGGCCTGACGGCGAACCGTTTGCCGAACCCCGACCCCCGGCGGGTTCCTCCGGGCAAGGTTCGGCGGCCAGTGAAAAACAGGGGAGGGGGCGCGCGGCGATGCCAACGGGAACGTCGGGCGGTACGGCTGTCGTGGGGAAAACGGTCGCGTCGGAGACAGCGCGACAGGAGACAGCCCTACCACTCCCCGCGCCGCGCGCCCCCCGTCACCGGCCCGGCCGGTCCTGGCGCACCCGGGCCTGGTGGAACACTCCGCGCCTGGTGCGCGCCCTCGCCGGGCTCTGCCTGATGACGCTGCTCGCCGCCGGTGCCACGACTGCCACCGTCCTGGGCGGCGCCCGGGACGGCACGGACGTGATTGGCCACCGGGCCGCCCCTCAGGTGGTGCGTTCGGCCGACCTCTACTTCGCGCTCAACGACATGGACGCCCAGGCCGCCAATCTGCTGCTGTTCGGCGCCGATCCGGACTACGCGGCGCTGCGCAAGGCGACCCTGGACACCTACGAGCAGCGCCGCACCCAGGCCGACACCGACCTGCAGCGCGTCACGGAGGCGGTGGCCGGTGACGCGGCCGGGCAGCGGGCGGTGCAGACCGTCATCGGCGAACTCGGCCGCTACGAGGCCCTGGTGGCCCGCGCCCAGCTGCTGGAGGACCAGGCCCACGCTTCGGCTGGCCGCCCCTCGGCGGACGCCCTCGCCGCCTATCGGCAGGCCACCGACCTGCTGCGCCAGCAGTTGCTGCCTGCCGTCGACGAGGTGACCAAGGCCAACGCGGTGGTCGTGGAACGCAACTACACCGACCAGCGCGATGCCCTGGCGGGCGGCTGGTGGGGGATCCTGGTCACCGGTCTGCTCGCGCTCGCGGCCCTGGTCGGCCTGCAGCGCCTGCTGGCGGTGCGCTACCGGCGGCTGGTGAACGTGCCGCTGGCCGTCACGACCCTGCTCACCCTCGCCGGACTGGTCACCGCGCTGACGCTGGCCTCCCGGGTGGACCACCAGCTGGTGGTCGCCAAGAGTAACTCCTTCGACTCGGTGATCGCCCTCAGTCGGGCGCGCGCGGTGGCGTACGACCTCAACGCCGACGAGAGCCGCTACCTGACCGACCCCGCCCGGGCGGCCGCCTACGAGCAGAGCTTCCTCGACAAGACCCAGTCCTTCGCCCGGGTCGACGGCGCCACGCTCGCCTCGTACAGCGACAAGCTCGCCGCGCTGGCCGACCGGCACCGGGCCGACCACGGCCAGGTGGGCTTCGGCGGCTACCTCGGCGACGAACTGCGCAACATCACCTTCGCCGGCGAACAGGAGGCGGCAGAGCGGGTGCTGGCCGCCTTCCAGCAGTACCAGCGGGACGACCGGAAGATCCGCGAGCTGAACGCCCAGGGCAAGCTCAAGGAAGCGGTCACCTTCGACACCGGCACCACCCCGGGCCAGTCCAACGCCGACTTCGACGTGCTCAGCACCGCCCTCGACGACACCCAGGCCATCAACCAGCGGGCATTCGACGGAGCCGTCGCCGCCACTGACGACGACCTCGACGCCACCACCGCAGGCCTCGGCGCGGCGGCCCTGGCGGCCGCGCTCGCCCTGACCGCACTGGGAGTCCGGCCCCGCCTGCGCGAGTTCGCCTGACCGGGAGGCGGAGGCCAGGCGTCGGGACGTCTCAGGCTTCGTCCGGCAGCGGCAGCGAGAACTCGTACCCGTGTTCCGATGCCCCTTGAAGGAAGACGAGCCTCACGGTGAGCCGGTCGGCCTCGGCAGCGACCGCGGGCTGCCCGGAGATGGTGCCCTGCGTCCGTAGTCCGTCGGTGCTCAATCCGTGGGCGCCGCCGTAGTCGGTGTAGTGGTTGCCGAGGTCGTCGGTGGCCTCCAGCCAGAGGAACAGCGGCGGCGCGGCGGGGGAGACGGGAGGGACGTCGTTCGGGAGGGGCGGGGTGATGGAGTACGTCACGGTGAACTCCTCCGCCGTTCGGGTGAGGGAATGGACCGTCAGTTCGTACTGCCTGTCCAGGACCTCGATCCGCTGCTTGCCGACGTCGTGCATCGCTGTATCCCTCCTCGTCTTCCGCCGGCCGGTCAGGCGCTGCCGGGCCTCGGGACCTGGCAGGTGATGTAGCGGTCGGCCGCGGTGTTCGGCTTGGAGCCCTTGAGGAACCAGTAGAAGGTGACCTTGTTGCCGGTCTGGATGGTGCCACCGCCACCGCCGCCGATGAACTGGTAACTATTAAGGCTGCCGTGGAAGTTGTACCAGTTCGGCTCGGTGTGCGGGTGGTACGGCGGGTTGATGGCGCGGCCGTTGATGTAGGAGTACGGCATCGTCACGGTCACGGTCGGCCCGAGCGCGCCCTTTGCGGTGTTGGACAGCTTGAAGCTCCAGGCCAGCGTGCCACCCGATGAGCGCTGGAACTGGACGGTGGACACCGCGTGCGTCCAGGTGCCGGTGCACAGGGTGTCGGCCGGGGTTCGGAGGTGGACCGCGAGGGCGCGGACGGCGGCGCTCTCCGCGGTGAGGCCCTCGCTGGCCGCGACGGTTCGGAAGCCGCCGCCGTTGGCCTGATCGTCCGGCGCGGCCGCACTCGCCGGTGCGGCGCCGACGGCCAGCAGAGCGGCGGCGGTCGCAGCGCAGAGCGCGGTGACGGTGACGGTGAGGCGGGAGACTGTGCGGGAAGCCATCGAATTCCCTTCAGCGCAAGTGTGGTTGCGTGGTCCGCTCCACCCTTGCCGCCTGGTTGCGCCGTGTGCAAGGCGGCGCGACGTCAGGGGCCTGTATGGAAAGCGCAGGCGAGGCTCCGGATCCGCAGGAGCCAGGGGAATCGCGGCGCGCTAATGATCCGTTGTGTCGTCGAGCAGCTTCCAAGGGCTCGCAGGCAAGGCCAGCTGAACGCACAGATCGCTCCAAGGCCGGGCTTCGTGGCCGTCGGTCCAGCGGAGATAGCCATTGATCATCTGGAACAGGTCGTATCGCTTGGCGCTGTGGGGAACGAGCGCCTGGTCATCCACTTCCAGCAGGTCGCGCCAGTACGGAGCAGGCCAGGTGTCAGAGGCAGGGAATTCCTCTAGCTGGGAGAACTCACGGAACAGTCATATTCGTCCGTCCTCGGCGATGAATTCCACATACATATTCTGGCCGCCTCCAGACGCTCGGCTGGCGAAGCGTGAAACCGGAGTCTTGCCGGGAAGGCTGATGTGAATGGGGTCGGTCATCGGAACAATATGGGCCGCCTCTGGACTTGGTGTTCATCGAATGGGAGGGGCATAGTCGGGTGCCGCGGTCAGTTCGGGCCAGGGAGGGTCTGGCGCTGGGCACCTGGTGCAGCAACACGAAGGCAAGGCGGTCCGCGCTGGAGGAGATCGACCCATGGTGATGCCCCGGCCCGGTGGGCCCGTGGGTCCGCTTCCTCGTGTGCGCTCAGCGCCGCTCGCCCGCGTCCTTCCGGGCCGCGCTCTTCTCGGCCTGGCCCTTCTCAACGAGGATCGGCATGACGGCCGCCAACAGGCCGAACAAGAGCGACAGCACCAGGCCGACCGCATCCGGCATGCCGCCCAAACCGCCGGCCTTCTCCATCGCGTGGGAGTGCGCCCAGCCGATGACCATGATGAACGCGAAGCCGCCGATCAGGAGGGTCGGCAGCACCAGCAGGACCGACTGCGTCCAGCCGACGTCCCAGCGCACCAGCAGCAGGAGCGCCGCGCCGTAGGTGACCCAGATCCCGGCCAGGCCAAGGTGGTTGACGTGCGGATAGGCGAACCAGACGGTGGCCAGGGCGAGTAGCGTGCAGACCACCGAGAGCAGCTTGACCAGCGGCCCCAGCCTCTGTTGCTCGGCCGGAGATTGGTCCTGCGGTGCGCGCTCGGCGTGTCGGGACACCCAGCTTGGCACTCCGTCGGGCCCGCGCTCGATCACCTGCCAGGGCCCCACGGACCGCGCCACCTCGGCGGCCTGCTCGGCCTTGACCGCCGGGTACTTCGCCTTCAGCAGGTCGAACAGCACGGTGTCGCTCGGTGCCGCCGCCAGTTCGGCGCGCATCTCGGCGAGTTGCTGCTCCACGGGCACACCCTCGCACTGCCGGCGGAGCCTGCGGACCGTGATCAGCCGGTAGAGCCACCACAGGTTGCCGAGGCCCACCAGGCCGAGCAGGACCATTCGCACGTCCAGCAGGAACCGCATCACGCCGAACCTCCTCTCGCCACCGGCCGAACACCGGCGGCCTCCCGCCGCCGGCTGAACACCGCCGTCAGCCGAACGCCTGCCGGACCCGCTCCTCCAGGCCGGTCGGCGGCTAGGCCGCCGGCGCCGGTACGGCGGGCGGTGCCGCCTCGGCCGGGCGCGGCGCGAGCAGCGACAGGTTCCGCAGGGCGGTGCCCACCACCGCCGCCCAGTGGTCCCAGTGCTGCCGGTGTTCGGTGCTGAGCGTCACCAACACCAGGTGCTGCCTGGCCGGAGCGTCGACGCCGCCGGGCTCTCAGCTGCCATTCCGCCCGCGTGAGGTACACCAACTGATGACGTGACAACTGATCCTAAGTCACTGTCAGTTCGCCTCGATCCCGAATGGCGTCAAGATTGCATTACTGATTTCGGCGCTTCGGGAAGGGCTCCGGTTCGGGCCTGCAGCCTCTTGACGAACCCTTGACAGAGATCGTCTGCGAATCCGCAACCGGGCCCCGTGAGAGTGCGTCAGCATGCAAACGGAGGCTGCTGATGGGGCCTCCTCCCGCAGAGGCGGTTCGCACTTTTCTCACTTGAGGGGGAGTCGCACACACATGGTCAGCCCGCAGTTCACCACCGGGCCGGTCGCCCCGGCCACCGCTCCCGGCCGGACCGGCGGTACCAACGAGGGCCCGGCGCCCGGCAGGCTCGTCCTGGCCGGCGGTGCCGGCAGGCCCCCGTCTCACCCGGCCCCCGGACCGGTGACTACCCGCCTGGACACCCCGTACGAACTCGGTGCCTCGGCCGGGGCCGCCCGGCAGATAGCCACCGATCTGAACAGCACCAACGGCAAGGCCGGGGCCGGTGCGCACAGCCTCACGGAATACGCGAGCACCGCGGCGACGAAGGTCCGCGGCTTCGCCTTCGGCGGCGCCCTCACTGACAGCACCGAACGTTGGCTGCAGCAGTGCACGGCTCTGCACGACCGGCTCGATTCCGCTGCCGCCAACCTGGACCGGTCCCAGCAGGGGTACCGCACCAACGAAACCGCGACCGCCGCCAACCTGACCGCGGGCGCCTGAAGGGGGATTTCGGGCACATGGTGTCCTTCAAAGAACTGCACGAGGCGGACTTCTCCGGGATCAGCGACGCCGCCGACGCGTGGTCCGGCGTCGCAAAGTCCCTCACCTCACTGGACGACCGGGTCACCAAGGACCTCACGCCCACCGCCCAGCGGGCCGGCTGGGAGGGCACGGCCGCCGACGGCGCGACCAAGGTGCTCCAGGGCATCGACGGCGACTTCAAACAGGCCTCGAAGGTCGCCACCGCGCTGGCCTCGATCATGAAGGCCGCCGCCGAGGACTTCGCCGCCGCCCGGCGCGAGCTCGACACCGCGATCCACGACGCGCAGACCGACAAGATGACCGTCACCGCGGACGGCGTCGTCAACTGGACCCTGCCGAAGGAGGCCCGGAACGACACCGACAGCGCGACACTCGCGCAAGAGCTGAGGACCAAGGCCGAGGCCATCCAGACCCGCCTGACCAAGGCCGTCGAGAAGGCCGCTGGCGCCGACCAGCGGGCCGCCGCCGCGCTCCGGGGCGACATCGGCACCAGCACCACGTCCTTCAACCCCGCTCCTTACGGCGGCGGCCCGGTCGCCGACGCCAACCGGGCCAAGACCCTGCTGGCCAAGGCCGACGACCTCACCCCTCCGGAGCTGAAGAAACTCCAGGACCTCCTGGCCGCCAACGCGGGCAACAAGGACTTCGCCACCACCCTGATCAACGGTCTGGAGTACCACGGCAAGACCGGCCAGGACGCCCTCCTGGCGTACAGCGGGATCTATGACGGCCTCGCCCACGGCAAGCGCCACGCCCACGACTTCCAGGCCGTCCTCGACGGCCTGTCCGTCTCCCTCGCCACCGCCACCCACGACGGCGGCATGGGCAAGGACTGGGAGAACCAGCTGCTGGCCGCCGCCCGGCGCCGCGACGGCGCCGACGGGTACAACACCAACTACCCGGCGCTGACCGCCCTGATGGGGGCCAAGGGAACGTTCGACAAGGCCTTCCTGCTCAAGGTCGGCAACGACCTGGTCGACTACGAGCGCGGCAGCAAGGACAAGGGCGAGGACCTCTGGGGCCCGAAGTGGACCGGCCGCCCCTACCAGACGGACCCGATGGGCGGCCTGACGAACGCGCTCAGCCGCAACCCCGAGGCGTCGAAGGACTTCCTCGACCCCGGAAAGGGCAAGAACCTGGACTACCTGCTGCACGAGCGCAAGTGGCCCGACCAGGAGAAGGCGCAGAAGGCGCCCTCCGAGCAGACCGCCTCGCGCACCGCCTTCGGCTACGCCCTGGAGGCGGCCACCACCGGCCGCGATCCGCACGGCGATCAGCCCGTCGTCCGCCCGCACGACAGGGTCATGTCGCAGATCATGGACGAGACGATGAAGTCGTTCGCTGGCTCCGGCCCCGGGGACAAGACCTCCCTTCCCGCCGGACTCCGCCGGCCGATGGCCGACATGATCGCCGACTACGCCGCGGACATGCACGAGATCCTCGGCAAGGAGAAGCTGTACGGGCCTTCCCAGCCGGACGGCCTGACCGTCACCTCCGACCAGCTTCTGCGCCTCATCCGAGGCGCCGCGGAGGACCCGTCGTCCTACGCCGTCATCCACAGTGCCGAGACCCAGGAGATCGCCCACCGGCTGGACCAGCTCGACCGCGACGCCATGACGCCCGACGTGACGGGCCGCGCGAAGCCTCGACTGGAGTCCCTCGTCCACCACTCTGCCGCGACCCTCGGCGCGCTGGACGCAGTGTTCGCCGACGCGGCGCTCGACCATGCGGACGCCGACAACAAGACCGTGGACTGGCAGGCGAAGATGACCTATCACGCGATTGGCGGGGTCGTGGGCTTTATCCCGGAGTTCGGGGATGCCGCGCAGCGCTTGGTCGACGTCGGGACCTCGATGTGGGCGGACTCCGCCAAGGGAGAGATCGACACCCACCTCAAGGGCAACCTGAGCTCCCACTTCTCGGCCGGACGGCAGCAGCTGGACGCGATGCTCAATTACAAGCTGGTCGAGTCCGGATACGACCACTTCGCGCTGGACGGCGACGGCAGCGTCCCCGATCAGCTCAAGCGAAGCGCGGGGAGCGCCTACAACACCGGGATCGACAACACCTACCGCACCGTGTTCGGCAGGGCGTGAGCGCCGTGGAAACCGACGAGAAGAACGAGCCGGCCGACGAGCTCGACGGGGCGGGCGGTCTACGCGAGCTCACCCCGGGCGCCCTCCGGGCGTGGTTGGTGGTGGTGCTCGCCCTCGCCTCGATCGGGGCGGGAGGGTTCGCGCTGAACCGGCTGACGAACGTCGGCGGGCCGGACAGCGTGTGCGATGGGGTGGCTTCGGCGGACCAGGTGCACGACCTCCTGGGGTCAGGACGGATCAGTGAACACAAGGACCAGCGCTACTCGCTGACGGAGAACTGGAGCGGAAACAACTGCGACGCCACCGTCAGGTCCGGCCTGTTCGAGACCTCCGAGAAGACCGTGCACTTCACCATCCGCCGCGGCACCGATGACGGCCCGGCCGAGTTGGCCGCGTCGGACGCCCGGCTGTTCCCCGGTGGCTCGGTCACCCCGACGGCGGCGTGGGCCGTGCTCCCCGAGGGTTGCGACAAGGGTGTGCGGGCCGAGGTGACCACCTACGAGGAGGGCCACGACGTGAAGGGCCACGACGAGGAGCGGGCCCGCTTGGCCGTGTCGTTCGCCAACGCGACGGCCAAAGCGCGCGCGTGCGGGGACCGGAAGATCGCGGCACCGAAGAGCCTGTCGGCGAAGGGGGCCGAGACGGACCCGGACTGGGCAAGCCTGTGCGGACTGCCCGGGTTCGCCCCGGCCAAGGACCCGAGGATCCCGAGCACCCCGGTGACCTTCCGGCAGCAGGTCACCACCGCCTCGGACCCGATCTGGTTCTGCACGATCACCGATGGGTCGTCGTCCCTGAGCCCGCAGATCTTCGCGATCACGACTGAGCCGCAGGCCACCACCGTGGCCAGACGGCCGAACGACAACACAGGCACCGTCGGGCGGGCCCAGTGGGTCGCGCACGGGACGCTCATCGCCACCTGCCGGGGCAAGGACGTCTACTTCACCGTCATGGGTGGGTCCGACCCGTCCTCCCGCACACGGTTGTTCCCCGACCAGGACGGCCTGGTACGACAGTTCCTCACCGTCGGCGGCAAGGCGATCGGCTGCGAGCCGATCCTCTAGCTCTGGCTATAAAACTGCCGTACATCGGTGGCACACGGATCTCCGACTATGACGGATTCCTGCCATGCCCGCTTCATCGCAACAGCAGCAGGACTGCCAGGCCCAGCGACGCCTGGCGGTCCTGCGGCACGCCGAGGAAAATGGGTGGTCACATGCAGCCTCTGAGCAGGCAAAACGTCGAAGTCCTGCTGGAGTACCAGGCTGTCGAGGCCGGCCCGGAGGCGGATGCCAAGCGCGCCGCTCAGCTGGCCGCCAAGGGCAACAAGCTGACCGGCCCCGGATCGGGGTCCCGTGGGCGGGTCAGGGCTCGTAGCGGTAGCCCATGCCAGCCTCGGTGATCAGGTGGCGGGGGTGGGCGGGGTCGGGTTCGAGCTTGCGGCGCAGGCCCGCGAGGTACACGCGCAGGTAGTGACGCTGCTTCTCGGCGGTTGGGCCCCAGACCTCGCGCAGGATCTGCCGGCCGGACACCAGGTGGCCCGGGTTGGCCAGCAGGAGGGTGAGGATCTTCCACTCGATGGGGGTGAGCCGGACGGGTCCGGACGGTCCGGTGGCGGTGGTGGCGTCCGTGTCGATCTCGTACTCGCCGATCCTGGGGTTGTGCTCGCGGACGAGGCGGGACGGCCTGCGCAGGACGGCCCGCAGCCGGGCGAACAGCTCGTCGGGGTCGAACGGTTTGGTGACGTAGTCGTCGGCGCCGGCGTCGAGGGCGCGGATCATCTCCTCGGGCTCGGTGCGGCCGGACAGGACGATGATCGGCACGTCGAGGTGGGCGCGCAGGTGCCGGAGGACGTCGATGCCGTCGAGGTCGGGAAGGCCGAGGTCGAGGAGGACGGCGTCGGGCGTGTCGCGTTCGGCCGCGTCGAGTGCCGCCCGGCCGCTGTTCGCGGTGAGGACCTCGTACTGGCGGGCGCGGAGGTTGAGTTGGAGGGTCCGTAGCAGGAGTGGATCGTCGTCGACCAGGAGGATGCGGTTCACTGCTCCTCCTCGACCGGTGTGGTGGCGTGGGGTTCGTCGACGGCAGCGGGCAGGGTGAGCAGCATGGTGGTGCCGCCGCCGGGGGTGTCCTCGACTTCGAGGGTGCCGCCCATGGCTTCGGCGAGGCCGCGGGAGAGGGCGAGGCCGAGGCCGACGCCGGTGGTGTTGTCGGTGTCGCCGAGGCGTTGGAAGGGGAGGAAGACCCGGTCGCGGTCCTCTGGGGCGATGCCGGGGCCGCGGTCGACGACGCGGACCTCGACGTGGTCGGCGTGGCCGCTCGCGGTGACCAGGACGGGCGCGCCGGGGGCGTTGTGCCGCAGTGCGTTGGCGATGAGGTTGGCGAGGACGCGTTCTAGCAGGGGCGGGTCGGCGAGCACGGGCGGGGGCGGTGTCGAGGTCGAGGGGCTGGACGGCGGCGTCCGGGTCGGCCAGGGAGTCCATGGCCCGGGGCAGTACCTCGTCGAGCTGGGTGGCTTCCAGGTTGAGGGTGAGTGCGCCGGCCTGGAGGCGGCTCATGTCGAGGAGGTTGTCGACCAGTGCGGTGAGCTTGAGCAGTGACTCGTTGGCCATGGTGAGGAGTTCGTCGCGGTCGGCGGGTGCGAACTCGACGTCGGGGCTGCGCAGTGAGCCGACGGCGGCGAGCGCGGCGGCGAGCGGGGTGCGCAGGTCGTGGCTGACGGCGGCGAGCAGGGCGGTGCGCATTCGGTCGGCAGCCTTGATCGGCTCGACCTCGGCGGCGGCGGTGGCGAGGCGGTCTCGTTCCAGTGCGGCGGCGATGTGCGCGGCGAAGGCCGTCAGGACGCGTTGGTCGGCGGCGGAGACCCGGCGTCCGGCCAGGATCAGCAGCGCGTCCGGTCCGGTCGGCAGTTCGGTGACGGTGCGGTCCGCGGCCGGTTCGCCGTCGGTATCGCTGCGGGCGATGGTGCGGCCGCTGCGGTCGAGCAGGGCGACGGAGTCCAGGCCGAATGCGGTGCGGGTCTTGTCCAGCAGGGCGGGCAGGGCGTCGGCGCCGCGCAGCACGCTGCCGGCCAGGGTGGAGAGGGCCTCGGCCTCGGCGGTGGCGCGGGCGGCTCTGGTGGTGAGGCGGGCGGCGTGGTCGACGACGGTGGAGACGGTGAGTGCGACGATCGCGAAGACGATCAGGGCGATGAAGTTGTTGGTCTCGTCGATGGTGAAGGTGTGGACGGGCGGGATGAAGAAGTAGTTGAGCAGCAGGGAGGCCACCAGCGAGGCCAGCAGTGCCGAGGTCGCACCGCCGAGCAATGCCACTGCCACGACGCCGAGTTGGAAGATCAGTGCGTCGGTCGTGAGGTTGACCGAGGTGTGGAACCGGGACAGTACGGCCGTCAGCAGCGCGGGCACGATCAAGCCCGAGGCGAACCCGGCGATGGTGCGGCGCCTGGAGTGGCGGCGACCGAGCGAGGGCAGTCGGCCGCGGCCGGTGAACTCGTGGGTGACCATGTGGACGTCGATGTCCTCGGAGGCGTCCACGGTGGTCTGCCCGGTGCCGGGGCCGGTGAGGAAGCGGTTGATCCGGCCTCGGCGGCTGGTGCCGAGCACCAGCTGGGTGGCGTCGTGGGCGCGGGCGAAGGCGAGCAGCGCGGTGGGGATGTCGTCGCCGACCACGACGTGGTAGCTGCCGCCCAGGTCCTCCACCAATTGCCGCTGCTGGGCGAGCGCACCGGGCGAGGCGCCGGCCAGGCCGTCGCTGCGGGAGACGTGGACGGCGAGCAGCTCGCCGCCGGCGGTGCGGTCGGCGATCCGGGCGGCGCGGCGGATGATCGTCTCGCCCTCGGGGCCGCCGGTCAGCGCCACGACGACGCGTTCGCGGGTCTCCCACACGCGGTCGATGTTGTGGGTCGACCGGTAGTCACGCAGGCCCTCGTCCACGCGCCCGGCCACCCACAACAGGGCGAGTTCCCGAAGTGCCGTCAGGTTGCCGACCCGGAAGTAGTTGGACAGGGCCGCGTCGACCTTCTCCGCCTTGTAGACGTTGCCATGGGCCATGCGTCGACGCAGCGCCTGCGGGGCCATGTCGACGAGTTCGAGCTGGTCGGCTCGGCGGACGACCTCGTCCGGGACGGTCTCGCGCTGGGGGATGCCGGTGATCTTCTGGACGACGTCGTTCAGCGATTCCAGGTGCTGGATGTTGACGGTGGTGATGACGTCGATCCCGGCGGCGAGCAGTTCCTCGACGTCCTGCCAGCGCTTGGGGTGCCGACCGCCGGGGATGTTGGTGTGCGCCAGCTCGTCCACCAGGACGACGGCCGGGCGGCGGGCGAGCACCGCGTCGAGGTCCATCTCCTCGAACTCGGTGTCCCGGTAGTGTCGGCGGACACGGGGGACCACCTCCAGGTCGTCGAGCATCCCGGCGGTGTGCTTGCGCCCGTGGGTCTCGATGAAGCCGACGACCACGTCCGCGCCGCGATCCCGCCGCCGGTGCGCCTCGTCCAGCATCCGGTACGTCTTGCCGACGCCGGGAGCCGAGCCGAGGTAGACCCGCAGCCGTCCGCGGCGGTGCACGGTGCCGGGGGTGAGGTCAGGGGACATGGGCGTTGCGCTTTCTGACGAAGGGCGGCCGGTATGGGCGTGCTGTCGACTTCCACGCGGAGAGGTGAGGTGCCCCCGCTGGACGGACGGGGAAAGCGGGCGACCGACCCGGAAGCGGCAGGTGTGTCCACCGCGCCCGGGTCGGTCCCGATCCTCAGTGTGCCGAGGAGATCACTTCGCCTCGCTCACGGCCTTGTTCAGCAGGACGACATTGACGCCTTCCTGACCGAGGAAGCCGAGCGAGCGGCCCTCGGTGTACTTGCCGATCAGCTGGTTCAGCGTGTCGGTCGGGATGTTCCGTTCCCTGGCGACCCGGTCGACCTGCTCCTTGGCGTAGGCGACGGAGATGTGCGGGTCGAGGCCGGAGCCGGAGGCGGTCAGCGCGTCGGCAGGCACGCTCGCCGGGTCGACGCCGTCGAAGGCGGCGACGGCGGCGCGGCGGTCGTTGACGGCCTTGAGCAGGTCGTCGCTGTTCGGGCCGAGGTTGGAGGCGCCCGAGTTGTCGCCTGCGTAGTTGTTGGCGGAGGGCCGGGGCTGGAACCACTTCGGGTCCGGCACCGGCTCCTCCTTCGGGTCATCGGGGTTGGTCTTGGGCAGGTTGTAGTTCTGGCCGAGCAGGCTGGAACCGACCTCCTTGCCGTCGGACTTCACGATCGAGCCGTTGGCCTTGTCGCTGAAGACGGCCTGGCTGATGCCGGTGATCAGCAGGGGATAGGCGATGCCGCACAGGACGGTCATCACCAAGAGCGCCCGCAGCGCGGTGAGGTGGGTGCGCACGATGGTGGGCATTGTTCTCGTTCTCTCAGCTCAGGCCGGGGATGAACTGGACGATCAGGTCGATCAGCTTGATCCCGATGAAGGGGACGACCAGGCCGCCGACGCCGTAGATCCCGATGTTGCGGGCCAGCAGGGAACTGGCGTCGGACGGGCGGTACTTCACGCCGCGCAGGGCGAGCGGGATCAGGCCGATGATGACCAGGGCGTTGAAGATGATCGCCGAGGTGATCGCGGACTGGGGGCTGTGCAGGCCCATGATGTTGAGGTGGCTCAGGCCCGGGTAGACCCCGGCGAACATCGCGGGGATGATCGCGAA
>NZ_JBSFGK010000128.1:0-17668 GCF_053596495.1 Kitasatospora sp. NPDC001683 | reverse complement strand
CGCCGCCGCGGGGCGCCTGGGGGGGGGCGGCCCGGGGCGGCCCCGGCGGGGGGGTTTGCCCCCCCGGCGCCCCGCCGGCCCCCCGCGCCCCCCGGGGGGGCCGGCGGCTGCCCCAGCTGGCCGACCAGCAGCGACAGGAAGATCCCGGCCGCGGCGAGCAGCAGCAGCCGGGCGGCCAGCGCGGTGCCGATCCGCTCGTCCAGACTGGCGCGCACCAGCGACAGGTCGAGGGCCTGCCCGATGCCGGTGCCGCGCTCGTACGGGCCGCGCAGCATCAGCACCGCGACGGTCGAGACCAGCAGCGCCGTCCAGCCGGTCATCAGCAGCCGCTGCACCGGCCGCCGGGCGGCGCCGGCCGGCCAGCAGATCAGCACGAAGGCGGCGACCCCGGCGAGCAGCGCGAAGGCCGCGTAGGCGACGGTGCGCCCGGTCCCGTAGAGGGCGGCGACCAGGGTGTCCGCCTTGGCGCCCTGCAGCGCGCTGGCCGACACCGAGGTGTCCGAGCGCGCGCCGATGGAGAAGGTGAACGCTCCGCCGACCGGGTGCGAGTCCTCCGAGACGGCCCGCCAGGCGACGGTGTACGTGCCATTGGCGAGCCCGCTGTTCAGCCCGACCCGGGCGGTGTCGCCCTTGCCGTCGGCGTGGGTCGGGTTGCCGGTGTCCACCGGCTTGCCGCGCGGGTCGAGCACCCGGACCGAGTCGCTGGACAGCGAGACCGTCTCGCTGAAGGTCAGGGTGACCGCCTGCGGGGCGGTGGCGACCACCGAGTTCTGCGCCGGGTCGGTGGAGTTCAGGGTGGCGTGCGCGGAGGCCGGGCCGGCGCCGGCGAGCATCAGCGCGAGCAGCGCGCCGAGCATCCCGAGCAGTCCGACGGCCCGGCGGTGGGAGGCGATGCGGCTGCGGGAGGCAATGCGGCGGTGGGCGGCCTTCTCCATGCTGGCGGGTCCCCTAACTCTGGCCTGGACGGTAGGTGAGCTCCTTGACCGGCACCTTGACGGAGATGGTGCCGGACTTGGCGAAGGTCAGGTCGAGCTCCAGCTCGTCGCCCAGGGCGGGGGCCTTCTGCCAATCCATGATCATCAGGTGGGTGCCGCCGCGGGCGAGCCGCAGCGTGCCGTGCGCGGGCACGTCCAGGCTGTCCACCTGCTCCATGGTCGACGCGGTCGAGCGGTGCATGGTGACCGACCCGGCCTCCGGGCTGCTCACCTTGACCAGCTCGTCCGGCCCGCCGTCGTTGCGGACGGTCAGGTAGCCGGCACCCATCCCGCCGGCCGGGGGCAGCGGGATGTAGGGGTCCGCCACGCTCAGCTTCGCCGGCCCGGCGGCGGCGCTGTCGCCGCTGCCGCCGTCGCCGCCGGTCCCGCAGGCGGCGAGTATCGCCCCGCCGCCGAGGACCGTCGCCAGCACCGCGCCGGCCAGGGCCGAGCGGCGGAAACGTCGGTTCACCGCCGTCGTCACGCCGCGACCCCCTTGGCGAGCAGCGGCAGGTCGTGCTCGTAGGTCTTCTCCTCGGTGCCGCTCATGTAGAGCACGTGGGCCTTGTCGTCCGAGGGGAGGAAGGCCAGTACCTGGGCGCCGTGGGTCGAGGTGACGGTGCCGTCCGGGTTGACCACCGGGTCCTCGATCATGATGCCGAGCGACCTGGCGGCGGTCTTCACCTTCGCGAGGTCGCCGGTGAGGCCTACGAAGTCGGTGCCCATCGAGTCCAGCCAGGTGCGCAGCACCTTGGGGGTGTCGCGCTGCGGGTCGGTGGAGACGAAGACGACGTTGATCTTCTTCCGGTCCTCCGGGGACAGCGCCTTCATCGCGACGCCGATGTCGCCCATGGTGGTCGGGCAGACGTCCGGGCAGCTGGTGTAGCCGAAGAACAGCAGGGTGGCCTTGCCGTTGGTCTGCTGCCGCAGGTCGTACGGCTGGCCGGAGGTGTCGGTCAGCTGGAGGTCGGGCTTCTCGAAGTTCTTGGCCAGCTTGGTGCCCTGGTACGGACTGTCGTCCTTCTGCTGGGTGACCTTGGCGGCGGCGGTCGAGCCGCCGCCGGAGGAGCCGCAGGCCGAGAGGGTGAGCGCGGCGGCCAGGGCGAGGGCGGCCGCGCCGGCCAGGCGGGTGGTGCGGGTGGTGCGGGTGGTGCGGGTGGTGCGGGGCATGGTGGATCCGATCGGGCGCGGGGGGACCACCGGCGGGGCCGTACCGGTCACGGGTACGGGTACGGCCCCGCCGGTGCGGGGGTCAGGAGGCGGAGCCGCCGCTCTTGCGGCGCAGGCCGAGCACGCCGACGGCGGTGCCGATCACGCCGACCACGATGCCGACCACGCCGAGGGTGCGGGCGGTGGTGTCGCTGGACTTGGCGTCGCCGTCGGAGGCGGCGGCGTGGTCGGAGCTGCCGCCGTGGGCGTCGGCGGTCGGCGAGGCGGAGGCGGTGACGCCGTGGCCGTCACCGGAGGCGGCCTTGGTGAGCTTCAGGGTCGGCGCCGGGTGGGCCGGCTCGGGCTGGCCGGCCTGGGCCTCGTCGATCCAGCGGACGACGTCGCCGTTGTCGTAGGTCTGCAACGCCTTGAAGACCATGCTGTCGGCGTCCGACGGCAGCGGGCCGAGCGACAGCCGGAACTCGCCGAACTGGCCGGGGGCGATCTTGGTGCCGGCGTCAGCCGTCCAGGTGATCTTGGAGACGGCCTCGTTGACGTCGCTGCCGTGCACCTTGATCGGCTTGTCGAGCTTGGACTTCTCGACGGTCGCCGTCCAGCCCGGCATCGGCAGGGTCCGCACCGAGGCCAGCGGGTGGTCCATCGGCAGGTTGACCTCCAGCTTCACCGTGCTCGCCGTGTCGCTCTCGTCCGGCACCTGGAAGTTGACGGTCGCGTAACCGCCCTGGGCGGCCGTGCCCGGGTTCACGGTGACGTGCGCGAAGGCCGGGCCGGCCAGTGCCACCACGGAGGCGGCGGCGGTCAGGACGACGGCGGCGGTACGGCGGGCGGGAAGGGAACGCATGATGGTGGGTCTCCGATCGGAGCTCGGCGGCCGACCGGACCGGGCGACGGGGGAACCGTGCCTCGGCGGCGCCGCACGTGCGGACGTGTGAGGGCAGAACCGGGGGCCGCCGTCGCCGTGGGCGGACGGGAACGGCCCGGACACCGCGCACCTCACCGGCTCGACCGGTACCACTCGTCGGGTACGGCGGGGCGCCGGATCAGTACGCGAAGGCCCCGCACGGCGGACCGCGCCGCACCACGCTGTGCCGCAGCACCGCACTCGCCGGCAGCCGGCCACCGCCGCCACCCGCACCGAACCGGCGGGCCGGACCGGCCACGCCGAACAGACCGCGCAGCAGCGCGGCCACCAGTACCAGCGCCGACCGCAGCGGCGCCGCCCAGTGCTCCCGGGCCGCCGACGCGGCCACCCGCACCAGCCGCCACAGCGCCGCCTCGCCGCGCCGCAGCCACCAGCCCGCCACCAGTGCGGCGGCCAGGTGCCCGGCCAGCATCGACGGCGTCATCCCCAGCACGCCGCCCTGCCACCACGGCGCGGCGGCGTACGCGTGCGGATCCAGGCCCGCCGAGGAGACCAGCTGCTCCGGGGAGGTGTTGCCGGGCAGGCCGATCAGCGTGCCCGGACGGGCCTCGTTGCAGATCAGCCGGTCGGCCGCCTGCGACATGGACATCGAGCCGTGGTCGCCGAGACCGTGGAACAGGCAGTGCAGTCCGAGCTGCCCCGCGCCGAGCGCCCCGGCGATGGCCGCCAGCGAACGCTCCCGCCCACCGCACGCCACCGCGAGCACCAGCAGCGCGGCGAAACCCGCCGCCAGCGCGGTCGGCGGCACGTTCCCGCCACCGGCCAGGGCGTGCCCGGCGGCCGCGATCAGCGTGCAGACCAGCGCGAACGGGACCGCCCGGGCAAGCCGCAGATCCCAGGCGGCGGCCCCCACCGGCCGAGCCGGTACAGGGGCGCCCTGGAACGGGGCGGCGGGGAGGGCAGTCATGGCCGGGCCATCATCTCATCGCGCACACCACGGACACGGGCCGGGTGGGAAATCCCTATGAATGCCCCGTTCGGCGGCGGCGTGCACCCCACCCCGTGCGCCCTTCGGCACAGACCCCGTCCCCAGTCCATCCGCCGAACGGGCGGTAGCCGCCCCCGGGCACGGTTCGCCGCCGATTCGCCCGGAGATACCTAGTTGTATGTGGAGCCGCAGCCAGGAGGGACCTCCCGTGGACATCTGGTGGACTCTGCACCTCAAGCGCGACCCGGCCAGCGTCCCGCTGGCCCGGCGCATCCTGCTCGGTGCCATGGCGACCGCGGGCGTCGACCCGCAGATCGCCGACGACCTCGGCGTCGCCCTCACCGAGGCCTGCGCCAACGCCGTCGAACACGGCGCCACCGGCCGGCCCGACGACGGCTTCCAGGTCACCGCCTCGATCAACGGCGACCGCCTGCGGATCGAGGTCACCGACTCCGGTCCCGGCCTGCCCGCCCCCAGCGCCCAGCCCGCCGCCCGCCGCCGGGCCACCCCAGCCCCGGTCGGCCACGCGCCCCGCCGCTCCCGCCGCGGCCGCGTCACCGTCCCGGCCCGCGTCCTCACCGGCCACCGCCCGCGCCGCGACGGCCACCCGTACGACACCCACGTCCTCCCCCGCCGCCCCCCGGCCCCCACCCTCCGCCCGGTCGACCTCGACACCCTCCCCGACCTCACCGCCGAATCCGGCCGGGGCCTCTTCCTCATCCACGCCCTCACCGACCACGTCCAGCTCCGCAACCACCCCCTCCGGGGGGCGATCGTCAGCTTCGACAAGATCCTCAAGTGGCAGGACGACGCGCTGCTGCGGGCGGCGTCGTAGGGGTTAGGCCTTGCTGCCGGCCCCGCCCCCCGGCGCCGACTCCCCGCCCGGTCGATCTCGACACCCTCCCGGACCTCACCGCCGGATCCGGCCGGGGTTCTCTTTCTCATCCACGCCCTCACCGACCACCTCCGGCTCCGCAACCACCCCCTCCGGGGGGCGATCGTCAGCTTCGACGAGGATCCTCGGGTGGCAGGCCGCGCGCGGCTTCGTAGGGCGGGGGGCGCCTCGCTGTGGCGGGAGGTCGTTGTGGGCGACCGGTTGAAGCGGGCTGAGTCCGCGCGGCGCGGCGACGGTGGACGGGTGACCGGTTGCGCCGGGAGGAGCGCCTGCTGACGCCCGGGTGTGGGTGGGGTCAGTCGGTGGTGGGGCGGCGGCGGGTGAGGAAGAGGAGGGTGGTGCCGAGGAGGAGGGCGGTGGCGCCGGCGATGGCGAGGGGGCGGGAGGCGGTGCCGGCGCCGGTGTCGGCGAGGCGGGTGGGGGCCGGGGTGTGGTTGGTGGGGGTGAGGGGGGCCGTGTAGGTGGCGGTGAGCTGGGGGCAGGTGTACTTCTTCGCCGGTGCGGAGCCGCTCGGGAGGACCTCGGACTTGGCGGTGAAGGTGAGCCGGTGGTCGCCGTGCGGGGCTCCGGCGGCGAGTCGCACCTGGAGGGTGAGCTTCTGGCCCTGGGGGAGCTGGTAGCTGCCGGTGTTGACGGCGGTGCCGGTGACGGTGAGGGGCTTCCAGAGGCCGGCTCCCGCGCGCAGCTCGAGCGGGAGGCTGCCGCCGTCGGCGTCGGCGAGGGCGACGGTGGTGGCGAGCTGCTTGACCGTCGTGGTGCTGGGGTTGGCGAAGGTGACGGCGAGTTCGCCCGGGGCGTCGCTGCTGCTGGTGACCGGGATCGGATCGGCGGTCGTGCCTTCCGGGCAGTCGCTGGAGGTGGCGGAGGAAGGGGAGGCCGGGGAGGAGGGGGAGGCGGCCGTCGGGGTGGCCGAGGGGGTCTCGGCAGGGGTGGCCGGCGTGGCGGACGGCGTCCCGGTGGGCGCGGCGGGCGTGGTGGCCGGGGTGTCGGCGGCGAGTGCGGGGACCGTGGCGAGGGCGACCGGACCGATGGTGAGCACGAGCAGGGTGCAGGCGGCGGGAAGGCGGGCGGGACGCATCGGTGGGCTCCAGCGGTGGGGTCGGGGTTCGCTCTCCGGGGAAGACCACCGAGGGGCCCGAACGGTTGTCCGCGCCCCTCGGTTCATCTGGCGGAAGGTCAGCCGTGCGTGCCCGCCTTGCGGCGGCGCAGGACGAACAGGGTGCCGGCGCCGGCCGCCAGCACCACCGCGCCGCCGAGGGCGATCGGCAGGGTGTCGGAGGAGGCACCGGTCTCGGCCAGGTGCGGGCCCGCTGACGGGGAAGCGGAGACCGCGGCGGCGGGGACGGCGGCGGGGACGGCGGCGGGGGTGGTGGCGCCACCGGCCTCGGCGACGTGGAACTCGCCCAGGTAGTCGGCGAGGAACTGCGTGCAGGCCTGCGGCTGGTTGTTGGCCGGGGTGGGGACCTTGTCGTTGTCGAAGGCGTCCGAGGCGGCTTCGTAGTTCGCGCCGTAGCGACCGGCCGGGGCCTTGGCGGTGGCGGCGATCCGGACCTTGTAGGTGAGTTTCTCGCCCTTGGCCAGCTTGAAGTCAGGCACCCGGAAGATCCGGTCGTTGAGCTGCCCGGGCTTCCAGCCGTCACCGGTGTTCAGCTGGACGTCAAGGAACCCGGTGTTCCAATCGACCGGGCGGCCACCGTCGAAGTCGAACTCGTCGGTGACGTAGAAGGAGTTGTGGACGACGGGCAGGTCGACGCCACTATTGTTCTCCCAGGTCAGGGTGACTTCGGCGGCCGGGCCGCCCTTGATCAGGGTGGTCCCGTACAGGCCGGTGCCGGTGACCTTGAGCAGGGAGCTCTGGTAGACGCCGCCGTGGCACCGGTTGTCGATGGTCGGCTTCGGTATCGGCTTGATGGTGGGCGCGGTGGGGGCCGGGGTGCCAGGCGCGGTTGCGGTGGTGCTTGGGGCGGCGGTCGTGGGGGCGCTCGGGGCGGCGGTCGCGGTGCCGGTGGGGGTCGGGGAGCCGGTGATCCCGACGGCACCGGCGGTGGCCGCGCCGACCGTGGCGCCGAGGGCGAGCGCCACCAGGGTGGAGGCGGCGATAAAGCGGGAAGAGCGCACGCTAAAAGCTCCATCTTCGGGTGAAATGTGGTTGATTTCGGGCGACTTGGGGCTTCGGGAAGGCCGCTGGCGCCGGTACGCACGCATACCCTACGGGGGTGTGATGGTCAGATTTCGAGAGGGGAGCGGGTCCGCGGTGCGGCGGCCCCGGTTGCCGGGGGCGCGGGGTGGCCGGACGATGGGGTGCATGATGCACCAGATGCGAGCCGAGTACGGCGCCGGTGGGGAGGCCGGCGGGGTGCGGTTGTGGCACATGGTCCGGGGCACGCAGAGCGTGGCGATGTGCGGCCGGGAGCTCGATCCGGGGGCACCCGTGCGGGAGACGGTGGACTGGGGGAAGACCCCGGAGCTGTGCTGCCACACCTGTGGGGCCTACTTCCTGCGCGAGACGCCGTACCTGTCGGCCGAGCACCAGTGAGCAGCCGGGCGCTACCGTGCTCGATATGGAGGAACCTCTCGTCCAGCCACGGTCGTTGATCCGCGAGGCGGCCGCACTGCGGGCCGGTGCGCCCGGTCTGTCCGAGCACGTCGACCGTTTCTGTGCGCGGGTCGAGCGGGTGGATCCGCTGCTCCACGCCTTCGTGGCGGAGCCCGGGCGGCACGACCGACTGCGGGCGCGGGCAAGGGAGTTGGCCGTGCGGTACCCGGAGCCGACCGGGCGGCCGCCGCTGTACGGGGTGGCGGTGGGGGTCAAGGACATCGTGCACGTGGACGGGCTGCCCACGCACGCCGGCTCCGCCCTGCCGCCGGGCGTGCTGGCGGGGCCGCAGGCCGTGGTGGTGGACCGGTTGCTGGCGGCGGGGGCGCTGGTCGGGGGCAAGACGGTGACCGCCGAGTTCGCGGCGAGCGCCCCGGGCCCGACCCGCAATCCGCACCATCCGGGGCACACCCCGGGCGGTTCCAGCAGCGGTTCGGCGGCGGCGGTCGCGGCGGGGCTGGTGCCGCTCGCGATCGGCACCCAGACGGTCGGTTCGGTGATCCGGCCGGCCGCGTACTGCGGGGTGGTGGGCTTCCGGCCGACGTACGGGCGGATCCCGGTCTCGGGGGTGATCCCGAACGCACCGAGCTTGGACACCCTGGGGGTGTTCACCGCCGACCTGGCGGGTGCGGTGCTGGCGGCCTCGCTGCTCTGTGACGACTGGCGGGGCGTGGGCGAGGGCGTGGATGCGGGGGCCGACCCGGAACCGGTGCTCGGGGTGCCGGAAGGACCGTACCTGGAGCGGGCCGAACCGCTCGCGCTGCGCGCCTTCGAGGAGCGGCTCGTACGGTTCGAGCGGGCCGGGCTGACGGTGCGCAGGGTGCCGCTGTTCCCCGACTTCGCCGAGGTCACCCGGCAGTTGCAGACCGTCAACCGGTTCGAGCTGGCCCGCAGTCACGCCGACTGGTTCGCCCGGTTCGGCGGTCTGTACCGGCCGGAGACGGTGGCGAGCATCCGGGCCGGGCAGGGGGTCGCGGCGGAGGACCGCGCGGCCGCGCTGGGGTTCCGGGAGCGGCTGGGCGAGTGGGTGGCCGGGGCGGCGGCCGCGGCCGGGGTGGACCTTTGGCTGGCGCCGTCCGCGCCGGGCGGGGCGCCGGAGGGGCTGCACAGCACCGGGGACGCGGTGATGTCGCTGCCCTGGAGCTACCTCGGCCTGCCCGCGCTGAGCCTGCCGGCCGGGCGCACCCCGGACGGGCTGCCGCTCGGTCTCCAGGTGGTCGGCACGGCGGGCGGGGACGAGCGGCTGCTGGCCCAAGCGGCCGTGCTGGAGCGGGTGTCGGGCCCGGATGTGCCCTAGCTGCCCTATCGGTCAGGCGAGCAGTTGGGCCTGGTGGTGCCCCGGGGGCTCGGCCACCGCAGGGTCGTCGGGGAACCGGCCGTCGTTGATCAGGTGATCGGATTCGTTTCCGCAGGACTGGGGGCACTGCCGCATGAAGCTCGTCGAACTGCACGCACAGGCCATGGGACTGGCCGTCGAGGTGGTGGACGGGGTCCGGCCGGACCAGCTGGACCGGCCCACCCCGTGCGCCGGGTGGACGCTGCGCCGGCTGCTGGAGCACTGCGTCGGCCAGCACCAGGGTTTCGCCGCGGCCGCCCGCGGCGCCGGGCCGGACCTGGCGCTGTTCGCGGACGCCCCGCTCGGCGCGGACCCGGCGGAGGACTTCCGCCGCACCGGCGCCGAACTCACTGCGGCCTTCCGCGAGGCGGCCGTCACCGGCCGGGCGCTCTGGCTGCCCGAGGTCCGCGACGGCGGGCCCTTCCCGCTCGCCCAGGCGGTCGGTTTCCACCTGGTGGACGCCCTGGTGCACGCGTGGGACGTCGCCGCCGCGCTCGGCGGCACGGACCGGCTGGTCGCCGTGGTGGAGGGCGACGACGCCCTGGCCACCGCGCTGCTGGCGGTGACCGAGGCCGTCCCGGACACGCCGGAGGCCCGGGCGCCAGGGCGGGCCTTCCGTCCGGGCCTCGAACCCGCCGGCGGCGCCGGCCGGTTCGACCGCGCCCTGGCGCTGCTCGGCCGGGACCCGGCCTGGAAGGCCTGAACCCGGGGGCCTGAACCCGGGGGCGTGCGCCGGGCCCGAGCCGGAAGACCCGAAACTACCGGTCGCCGGAAGGCCCGGGCTGCCGGTCGCGCCGCTCGTCCTGGAAGCGCGGTCCGCCGATCAGGAACAGCAGCGCGGCGGTCGGAAAACCGAGCGAGGCGCCGAGCACCACGATGAACTGCCAGAACGTCGTCATCATCCGCTCCTCGTCAGCACCGGGCCGCTCGGACACCCGAAGGTGATCCCGAACCTGGCCGGTCCTGATTGGCCGAATCGTCCAGTCGCTATCCGACGGTATGGCCGAATCGACCGCGCTGCCACCGGACACCGGGCCCCGGCCGGCGGCACACCGGCGCACGGGTCTGGGCGCGGGCCGGGGGCGACGGCCACACTGTCGGGATGCAGCTACAGCTCGCAGGGGAAGCGCGGCGGCCCGACCGCGAGAGCGAGGACTTCGCGGCGGCCTCGCCGGAGGCACTGGTCCTGCTGGACGGCGCCAGCTCGCCGGCCGGCCTGGAGTCCGGGTGCCGGCACGGAACGGCCTGGTACGTCCGCCGGTTGGGGGTGCACCTGCTCGCCCGGCTCACCGACCGGGCGGACCGTTCGATCGCCGAGTGCCTGGCCGACGCCATCGTGGAGACGGCCGCGCTGCACGGCGGCCGCTGCGACCTCGGCCACGCCAACACGCCCGCGGCGATGGTGGTCGCGGCCCGGCGGCACGGGAAGTCGCTGGAGTACCTGGCGCTCGGCGACTCGTTGCTGGTGCTGGAGTACAAGGACGGGCCGCCCAAGGTGATCGGGGACAACCAGCGCTTCCCAGGCGGGGAGGGGCTGCGCCGCCAGGTCTGGGCGACCGTCCCCGGCTCGGCCGAGCGGGCCGCGCTGCACCTCGAGTACGCGCTGGCGGTGCGCGCCGCCCGCAACCGCGGCACCGGCCCGTGGATCGCCGCCGCCAACCCGCGGGCGGCCGAGCACGCCGAGACCGGTTTCGTCCCGCTGGACCGGCTGCACGCGCTGGCCGCCCTGACCGACGGCGCCTCGCGCTACACCGAGCGCTTCGGGCTGGGCAGTTGGGGTGACGTGCTGCGGCTGCTCGCCGAGTCCGGTCCGGGCGAGCTGATCGCCCAGGTCCGCGAGGTGGAGCGGGCGGACGCCGGCTGCGAACGCTGGCCGCGCGGCAAGACCCACGACGACGCCTCCGCCGTCTACGCGTTGCTGTAGGCGGCGGAGGCGTCGGACGCCGGTCGGGCCATGGTCGCAGGGCCTGGCCGTAGCCGCTGTGCGGGCAGGTGCCGACGATGCACCGGTCCGGCAGGAAGCGCCCGTCGGTGCTCCGCGGCGGACGGAAGGCGGGCAAGCGTGAAAAGCGGGCAAGCGTAAAAATCTGTGGCTCTTCGCGGCAACCTTTTCGTCCTCCGCGGTCACTCAGTGGTGTCCGGCCAAGTGGTTCGGTCAGATGCGACGGCTGAAAGAGAGCACAGACGTGTCCCTTGAACGAGAGCACAGAGACGTCCCTCGCCAACCCCACGTCGTCAGTGGCGTCGCACGGGCGGGCGGCCACGGGCGCGGAGCCCGTCCGTCGCATCGCGCCCGTCGGCTGTACCAGCGCCGGGGTTTCTGGGCGACTGTCGGCCTGGCGGTCGTGGGCGCATCCGTGGCCGTGGTCAACACGGCCTCGGCGGGCACTGTGGCCGTGGACACGAGCCCCTGGTACCTGCTGGTCAACCGCAGCACCGGCCAGGTGCTGGACGACTACGGCTACGGCGCGTACGACGGCGCTTCGGTGGTGCAGTGGAGCCGCACCGGCGGGGCGAACCAGCAGTGGAAGTTCATCGACGCGGGTGACGGGAACTACCGGCTGCAGAACCGGTACTCCGGCAAGGTGCTGGACGACTACGGCTGGTCGAAGACCGAAGGCTCCCAGGTGAGGCAGTGGAGTGACCTGAACGGCGCCAACCAGCAGTTCCACCTGGAGAAGTCGTCGGACGGCTACGTGCGTCTGATCAACCGCTTCAACGGCAAGGCCGTCGAGGTCCCGCTCGGCTCCAAGACCGACGGGGGCCAGATCGCCCAGTACCACGACTGGAACGGCGCCAACCAGCAGTGGCAGCTCGTCCCGGCCGGCAGTACCAGCGGCACCGGGAACACGGGGGGCTCCGGCAGCAGCGCCACGCCCACCAAACCTGCCACGCCGGGCGGCAGCGCTCCGACGAGCCAGGCCCCGAGCGGTGACCACCCGACGTCGGCGCCGCCGGCGCCGGGCGGCGGCGGCAACAACTCGGCGAAGAGCTTCATGGGCAGCAACACGGTGCTCATCGGCGGCTCGATGTCCGACGCCTCGGCGAGCGCCGCGCCGTTCGACGTGCAGTACGCCTACGTGCACAGCCAGCCCGCGCCCTCCTCGGACTACTACACGGCGGCCCGCTGCCAGGACGGGTGGTCGGGTTGGTGGGGCTGCTGGACCGGCAGCACCACGGCGCCCGGCACGTACGTGACCTACAAGGACGCCAATGCGGCTCATGCGACCTACCAGGGCAAGTCGCGCCCGCAGAAGCAGCTCTGGACCTGGTACTCGCTGCGCGACCTCGGCGACGCGGCGGGCCAGGGCGACGGTCCGGGCGAGGTCCAGGCCATCAACAGGGCCGACCTGCTCACCCGCTACCTGAACGACTACCGCTTCTTCCTCCAGAAGATCGGCACCTCGCACGACATGATCGACCTGGAGCCCGACTTCTGGGGCTACGTCCGCTCGCTCGGCAACCCGCACCAGGTCGCCGCACAGGTCAAGGCCGCGAACCCCACGGACTGCGGCTCGCAGGAGAACAGCGCCTCCGGCCTGGCCCAGTGCCTGATCGCGATGGGGCACAAGTACGCGCCGAACGCCGGCGTGGGAATGCACCTGTCCTGCTTCGACTGGCAGCAGAACACCCCGCAGTGCGTCAAGGACTACGCGGACCTCGGGGCATCGAGCGCCGACTTCCTGGTCACCGACGTGACGGACCGCGACGCCGGCTGGTACGCGCTGCCCGCCCACGGCAGCCGTGACACCTTCTGGAACGACCAGAAGGGCTTTGCCGCGCTCGGCTTCTACAAGACGATGGCCGAGTCCGTGGGCAAGCCGGTGGTCCTGTGGCAGGTCCCCCTGGGCAACATGGCGCAGAACAACACGCCCAACCACTACAAGGACGACAAGGTCGACTGGTTCTTCTCCCACCTGGACCAGGTGGCGAACGCACACGTCGGCGGCATCCTGTTCGGCGCCGGCTGGACGGAACAGACCACGCCCGAGACCGACGGCGGAAACCTGATCAACAAGACGATCGCCTACCGCAACTCGGGCGGCACGCCGCTCAAGTAGGCGAACACACGACTGTGGCCCCACCTCGGTGGGGCCACAGTCGTTCTCCTGGCCGGGCTGCGGACTTCTCGGCCGGCGTCGGCCAGGAGCGGGCGCGGCCCGGGCGGTGGTGGGGTCAGCGGGCGGGGAAGGCGGGGAAGGCGCAGCTGGGGGCCGTGCCCGGGCCGTTGCTGGTGGTCACGGTGACGCCGGGGCCGGACGGGTGGAGGTCGGTGTCGGTGGCGGTGATGCGGGCGTTGGCGGCGGTCGCCGTGGTGACGTCGAGGTCGAGGTGTGCCAGGGTCAGTTCGAGCGGGTGGGCCTTGTCCAGCCCGGCGATGGTGGACTTGGCGCCGCTGGGGGAGTGGGTGGCGGTGACGCCGTCGACGGTGATGCCGGTGAACCAGGGGGCGTTGGAGCCGCTGCCGGCGGAGTAGTGGGTGTCGAGGACGAGCGGGGCTCGGACGGCGTCGAGGCAGGTGTTCAGGTAGGTGACGCCGGTGACCCTGCCGCCGTTGGCGGGGGAGCTCTTGATCCGGATGCCGGTGCTGGAGCCGCTGGTGTTGCCGAGGGCGTCGGTGCCGGTGAGGGTGTTGTCGCGGAAGAGGACGTTGGTCACGCCGCTGGTGGTCTCGCTGCCGATGGAGATGCCGTGGGTCCCGTAGAAGTGGTTGTTCGACACGGTGATGTTGCTGCTGGGCTTGTTGCCGGCCTTGATGGCGATGCCGTCGTCACCGTCCATGATGAAGGAGTCGGTGATGGTGACGTTGGTGGCGCCGGCCGGGTCGATGCCGTCGGTGTTGCGGGCGGTGGCGGGGGTCTTGATCCGGACGCCCCAGGCGGTGAATCCGTTGCCGCCGTTGTAGACGACGTGGAAGTTGGGGGAGTTCAGCAGGTCGACGTGGTAGAGGGTGAAGTTGTCGGAGTCGTCGGCCTGGATCAGGCGGGGGTTGTTCTGGGTGGAGCCGGCCTTCTGGGCGTCGGTGGCGAGCTGCCACCAGCTGGTGGCGGTGCCGAGGACGGTCTGGTCGCCGCGGCCGTCGATGCGGCCCTGGCTGCCGTCGGCGGCGCGGGCGGCCTCGATGCCGGCGTTGACTCCGGCGACGCTGATCAGCGGCTTGCAGCCGCCGCCGGAGGAGGCGAGGGTGCCGCAGCGCGGCTTGCCGCTGATCTGGTAGTCGGCGGGGTTGCGTGAGCCGTAGAGGGTGACACCGCTGTCCAGCAGCAGGACTTCGCCTTGGTGGACGGTCAGCGGTCCGGTGAGGAAGGCGTTGTGGCTGGAGTCCGTGGCCTGCAGGCGGACGGCCACGGTCTGCTGTCCGGTCTGGGCGCAGGCATCGAGGGCATGCTGGATGCGGATCGTGTCCGGTGGGGTGGTTTCGCTGCCCTGGTCGGTGGTGCGGGTGGGCATGGTCCGGGCGGCGGGAACGGTGGCACAGACGGTGGTGGGCAGTGCGGGCTCGGTGACATGGCGGGTGTCGCCGGTCGCTGTTCCGGCTGGCACGGTCGTTCCGGTGCCATGTGAGGCCGCGACCGGGTTCCAGCCGTCGGTGCCCGCGAGGTACGCGGTGGCGGTGTACTCGCCGGCCTGGGCCGCCGGCAGTTGTGGGCTGTCGGCGCCGGTGGCGGCGCCCGGTCCGGTGTTGCCGTACGAGGTGAGGCGGGCCGAGTGCCAGGAGAAGCCGCTCATGTCGGTCCACGGGGTGACGCTCTTGATCGCGGCCGGCAGCGCCGTGTTGCGGACGACGACCTGGGCACTGGCGGTGGCGGTGGGATGCCAGGGCCGGCCGAGGTAGTAGGTGCCGTCCTTCGCGGTGGAGCGGACGGTGCTGTCGGTGATCAGGAGGCCGTACTTGTGCGCGGTCTCCGTGTCGGCGGCGGTGAGGAAGCCGTTGAGGCCGTCGGCGGGGGCGCCGTCGTCGTCGGCCTGAATGGTGGCGTGGTCGAGGACGGCGGTGGCGTTGCCGAAGATCATGTCGACGTCGCCCTCGACGTAGTCGTCGGTGAAGTACTGGCGGGTCTGCGCGGTGGCGTTGGGGGACCAGGCGAGCAGGGTGTCCTGGCGGCCGATGATGCGGTCGTTGCGGAAGACCTGGCGGTCGCCCTCGGCCGCCACGGCGACGGCCTGGGTCGCGCTGCCGGGGTGAGCCGCGGCCCGGTCGAAGGCGTTCTCGACGGTCAGGTTCTCCACGGTCAGTCCGGTGGCGGCGAAGGTGGCCGTGGCGCTGCCCTCGGTGCCGAGTCGGCCGCCGCCGGACTTGGGCGTGCCGGCGGAGTTGCCGTAGCTGATGACGACGTCGGCGGGGTTCCCGGTGGCGCCCGTGATGGTCAGCCCGTCCTTGCCGGCCGGCACCCGCACCACCTCGCGGTAGGTGCCCTTGGCGATTCGGATCCGGTCGCCCGGCCGCGCGGCGTCCACCGCCGACTGCACGGTTCGGTACCGGCCGCTGCCGTCGGAGGCCACGGTCAGCGTGTGGGCCTTCGGGGTCAGGGCGGCCTGGGCGATCAGGGGGACGGTGGCGCCCATGACGGCGAGGACTCCGGCGGTGGCGAGCACGCGACGGGTCGCCGGGCGTCGGCGGTGTGTGCGTCGGTCGAGATCTGGCAACGGTCCGTCCTTCTGGAGCGGCGGCCCGCGGACGCGGGCCGGATTCTCCATCAGTTGCCGCCGTGAGACGGAAGGTTGCCGCGCGGGAAACGTGTGTTCCTTTCAGCCGGTCGCGCCGCTTCCGGGGGCACTTCTCCCCGACGGGATGAGGGCCGCGCCCACCCGCTCGACAGGAAATTCCTCTTCCAGAACGGCAACCTTCCGGGACACGGCGGCAACTGACGGGTAACCGGGGCCGAGACAGCGGCCCACCGCGCCAGGAGGCAAGCCTTTGCCAGATCAGAACCGCTCTCATCGCCGCCGTCCGACAACCCGCCGCGTGCTCGCCGCCGCCGCGGTTCTCGCCGCCGTGGGTGCTGCCGTACCTCTGGTCGCCCAGGCCGCTCACACGCCGAAGGCCCGCACGCTGGCCGGTGCAGCGACCGGCAGCGGCCGCTACTTCGGCACGGCAGTGTCCTCGGGCAGGCTCGGCGACTCGGGGTACTCCACCATCCTCGACCGGGAATTCAACATGATCACCCCGGAGAACGAGATGAAGTGGGACACCACCGAACCCTCCCGCGGGTCGTTCAACTTCGGCCCCGCCGACTCGATCGTCGGCCACGCCGGCGCGCACGGTCAGCGCATGCGGGGTCACACCCTCGTCTGGCACTCCCAACTGCCGTCCTGGGCCCGCTCCATCACCGACGCCAACACCCTGCGCAGCGTGATGGACAACCACATCACCACCGAGATGACGCACTACAGGGGCAAGATCTACGCCTGGGACGTGGTCAACGAGGCCTTCGCCGACGACGGCAGCGGCCGGCACCGCAGTTCGGTGTTCCAGGACGTGCTGGGCAACGGCTTCATCGAGGAGGCCTTCCGCACCGCCCGCACCGCCGACCCCGCTGCCAAGCTCTGCTACAACGACTACAACATCGAGAACTGGTCCGACGCCAAGACCCAGGGCGTCTACGGCATGGTCAAGGACTTCAAGTCCCGCGGCGTGCCCATCGACTGCGTCGGCTTCCAGAGCCACTTCGGCACCGGCGGCCCCCCGGCCAGCTTCCAGAACACCCTGTCGAACTTCGCCGCGCTCGGCGTGGACGTCCAGATCACCGAACTCGACATCGCCCAAGCCTCCACCACCGCGTACACCAACGCCGTCCAGGACTGCCTCAACGTCGCCCGCTGCACGGGCATCACGGTGTGGGGCATCCGCGACAGCGACTCCTGGCGCGGCGGCGAGAACCCGCTCCTGTTCGACAGCAACGGCAACAACAAGCCCGCCTACGGCTCGGTGCTCACCACCCTGGGCGGCACCAGCGGCGGCAGCGGCGGCACGCCGGGCGGGGGCATCACCGCCGGCACCGTCTACACGCTCTCCGCCGTCGGCGCCGCCGGACGCGTCCTCGACGAGTACGCGGGACAGAACGGCAACGGCACCCCCGTCCAGGTGTGGGACGCGAGCAATGCCGCCAACCAGCAGTGGCGGGCCGACCGGAACGGCGACGGCTCCTACACCCTCACCAACGTCGCCAGCGGCCGGGTCCTGGAGGAGCCGGGCAACCAGACGGGCAACGGAACGAGGATGCAGGTCTGGGACGCCACCGGCGCCGCCAACCAGCACTGGCGCGCCGACCGGAACGGCGACGGCTCCTACACCCTCACCAACGTCGCCAGCGGCCGGGCCCTGGAGACCCCCGGCAACCAGACCGCCAACGGCACCACCGTCCAGATCTGGGACTCCTGGGGCGCCCCCAACCAGCACTGGAACTTCAGCCCGCCCGCGCCGACGACGGGCGGCAAATGTGCCCTGCCGTCGACGTACCACTGGTCGTCGACGGGCGCGCTGGCGCAGCCGGCGAACGGCTGGGCCGCGGTGAAGGACTTCACCGACGTGGTCTACAACGGCAAGCACCTGGTGTACGCGTCGAACGTGAACGGCTCCTCGTACGGCTCGATGATGTTCAGCCCCTTCACGAACTGGTCGGACATGGCCTCGGCCCCCCAGACCGGGATGGGCCAGTCCGCGGTGGCGCCCACGCTGTTCTACTTCGCGCCCAAGAACATCTGGGTGCTGGCCTACCAGTGGGGCCAGTGGCCGTTCGTCTACCGCACCTCGAGCGACCCCACCAACCCCAACGGCTGGTCCGCGCCGCAGCCGTTGTTCACCGGCGGCATCCCCGGCGCCGCGCCGATCGACCAGACCCTGAT
>NZ_JBSFGK010000127.1:0-17858 GCF_053596495.1 Kitasatospora sp. NPDC001683 | reverse complement strand
CACCTGGTCCGACTGGGCCTGGCTCAACACCACCGCCGGACCGGCCGTCAACTGATCAGAGCAGTAGTCACCTGCGGGCGGGAGCACTCGTGCTCCCGCCCGCAGGCCGTTCCGCGTCCGCCTCCACGACCTCGCCGTCAAGTGGCCTGCACCACCATACGGTTTATTGTCATGCTCAAAGAGGTAACGTTCGTCCGTCCGGCAAGGGCCGGCAGGCGAAACGGGGGAGCGGTGCGCGGGACGGAGGAACGGTGAGCGGGATTCTCGTCCATCTGCCGGAGGGGAGCGGCGACGAGGCGGTCACCCTGCGGCTCGGTCCGGGAGAGCGGGCGCGCTTCGGCCGCGGCTCCGCCACCACGCCGGTGGAGCTCCGGCTCGGCGACGAGACGGTCTCCCGGCTCGCCGGCGAGATCCACGCGACCGACGACCACTGGCAGTTGAGCAACCTCAGCAACACCCACGCCTACCTGGTGGAGAACCCGGAGGGCGCCGGCGAGTACCTGCGGGTGCCGCCCCGGCGGATCGGCGCACCGATCCCGTTCGAGTTCTCCCGGGTGGTGCTGCCCTCGCGGCGCGAGACGCCGCTGTCCTTCCAGGTGTTCGCGCCCGACCACGTCTACCTGGACCCGCACGCCCGCGTCGGCTCCTGGGAGAGCCGCACCATGACGGCGTACTCCCTGGACGAGACCGCCACCTACTTCCTGGTCCTGGTCGCGCTCTGCGAACCGTGGCTGCGCGACCGCTCCCCCGCCGCCGTACCCACCACCCCCCAAGTGGTCGCGCGGCTGCGCGGCCACCCGGCCTGCGGCCGGCTCACCGCCCGCGCGGTCAGCTCGCACATCGACTACCTCGCCGACGAGAAGCTCCGCATCGACGTGCCCGACGGCACGGACCGCACGGAGCGCCGCAACGGCAAGCGCGAGGCGGTGGTCGGACTCGCCCTGAAGTTCGGCATCGTCCGCGAGGAGCACCTCGCGCTACTGCCACGCCCCGAAGCCGCCGAGCCCGGACGGTAGGGAGGGACCGCGATGCCGCACGCCCCGGCCTTCCACGGGGACGGCGAGGAACTGCTGCCGGCCGGCCACCGGGTCGGCGAGTGGACCGTCGTCGAACCCATCGGCGAAGGCGGCTGGGCGACGGTCTACGCCGCCCGCCGAGCCACCCGGTCCGAACCGGAGGGCGCGCCGGAGGTGGACGACACGGTCGCGCTCAAGGTGCTGCCGACCGCCGGACTCGCCCCCCGCCAGGCCCGCAACGTCGCCGAAACCGCCCGCCGCGAGATCGAGCTGGCCCGCACCGCCCCGCACCCCCGGCTGGTCCCGCTGCTCGACACCCTCACCCTGACCGCCCCCGACCGCCCCGCGCTCGACGGCGCGATCGTCCTGGTCATGGAACGCGCCCGGTGCACCCTGCGCGACCTGCTCGCCACCGGCGTCGACGAGGACCGGGGCGGCCGGATCATCGCCGGTATCTGCGAGGGCCTGGCCCACCTCCACCGCTCCGGCTGGGTCCACACCGATCTCAAGCCCGAGAACGTCCTCATCGGCCGCGACGGCGAGGTGCGCCTGTCCGACTTCGGCCTCGCCATCGAACTCACCGGCACCCACGGCCACTGCGCCCCCATGGGCACCCCCGACTACCTCCCGCCGGAACGCTGGAAGGAGCCGCTCGGCGAGCACGGGGTCAAGATCCGCGCCACCGCCGACATCTGGGCGCTCGGCATCGTGGTCCACGAGGTGTTCGCCGCCGGCGTCCCGCCCTTCCCCGGCGCCACCCCCACCGCCCGCAGCGCCGCCGCCCAGCAGTACGCCGAGGGCCGCGCCGCCCTGCGGCTGGCCCCCGACGTCCCCCCGTTCTGGCGCGCCCTCGCCGCCGACTGCCTCGCCCCCACCCACGCCGCCCGCGCCCCGCACACCGCCGAGAGCCTGCTCGCCCGGATCCGCGCCCACCAGGCCGGCCGCCGACCGCGCCGCCGGAGCCGCGCGCGCGTGCGCGCCGGCCTGCTCGCCCTCGCGGCCTGCGCCGCGGCCACCGCCACCGTCTCCGCCCTCTGGCCGCACTCCGACCGGACCGGACACGCCGGCCGGATCCGGGTCTTCAACGCCGAACGCAGCTGCCAGGACCGCACCGACCGCGACCCGGGGTGCAGCCTGGGCCTCGCCATCGACCCGCGGCGCCCCTACACCGCCGAGAACGTCGTCCCCACCCGCGTCTGGCACGACGACACCCTCGACGCCGACTGCCAACTCGCCACCGGCCTGCCCATCATCGACGAGGAGGACCGCACCTCCACCCTCTGGTACCGCGTCCGCCTCCCCGGCCCCGCCGCCACCGCCTGGCTCCCCGCCGTCCGCACCAAGGACCGCCCCACCCTCGCCGACTGCCCCTGACCTGCACGGCGGACCGCTGCGGGGACCGGCGCGGATCGCCGAGAACCGGCGCGGACCGCTCCGCGCACTCCTCCGGATCGTTCCGGATTCCGGGCCCACCGCGCCCCGGCTAGCTTGTCGACGGCGTCCGCCGGACCGGCGGGCCCGGAGTGCAGGGAGCAGTGATGCCGTCGACCGCCACCACCACCCGGCCGAGCGCCACCACCGTCCAGCCGAGCACCGCCCTCCTCGGGCAGCAGGAGCGCGAGGTGCTCCACGCGGTCGGTTGCGGCCTGCGGGACGACGAGATCGCCGCCGCCCTCGGCGTCTCCGAGGAGGTCGTGGCCGGGCACCTGGCGCGGATCCTCGGGAAGCTCGGGCTGCGCGACCGGGCCGCCGCCATCGTCCACGCCTTCGACTGCGGACTCGTCGCCCCCGGCCGCGGCCCCCGCACCCGGGGCGCGGACCCGGTGCCGCGGGGCACCGGCGGCCGGACGGCCGGTCCGAAGGTGCGGATCTCCGTCCTCGGACCGCTGCGGGCCTGGCACGACGGACGACCCCTGGACCTCGGGCACCTGCGCCAGCAGGCCGTACTGGCGGCGCTGGCGCTGCACCGGGGACGGACCGTCAGCCGACAGGAGCTGCTCGACGGCGTGTGGGGCTCGGAGCCGCCGGTCACCAACGTGGTGCCCGTCCACGTCTACCGGCTGCGCAAGACCCTGCGGATCGGGGACTGCCCGGGCTCGGTGGTCGAGCACGACCGGTACGGCTACCGCCTGGCGGTCGGCGCCACCGAGGTGGACCTGGCCGACCTGGAGGCGCTGGTCGGCGCCGCCGGTACGGCTCACCGGGCGGGCGATCTGCCCGAGGCGGTCCGCCTCTGTTCCCAGGCGCTGGACCTGTTCCGCGGCGAGCCGCTGGCCGGACTGCCCGGCCCGCTCGCCGAACTGGAGCGGGTGCGACTGACCGAGCGCCGGATCACCGTCGCCCAGCGGCGGTCGCGGTGGCGGCTGGCGCTGGGCCAGCTCGCCGGGGCGATCGCGGAGCTGGTCGCGCTGTCCGCCGAGCACCCGCTGAACGAGCCGGTGGCGGCGATGCTGATGGACGCGCTGCACCGCAGCGGCCGCCAGGCCGACGCACTGGCCGTGTTCGACCGCACGCGCCGTCGGCTCGCCGACGACCTGGGGGTGCCGCCGAGTCCGGTGCTGCGGCGCACCCGTCAGCTGATCCTGCGCGGCGCCCAGGCGGGCCCGGTCCGCACCGGACCCGCACACTGACCGGTCGGACGACGGGCTCCACCGGGACGGTTGCCCGGTGGAGCCCGATGGAGCCTGATGGAGTCCGGTGGGACCCCGGGCGCCGTGACGCGGTCAGGAGGCGAAGGCCCGCTCCAGCCGGGGGATCAGGTCCCGGAGGTCCTGTTCCCAGCAGCCGCCGTTGTGGCCGCCGTTGCACTGGCTGCCCCAGGCGGAGCCGTCGCCGTAGTCGACGTAGTAGTAGGGCATGCCCAGGGCGTCCATGTGGTCCTTGACGTGCTTGGAGGCGCCTTCGAGCCAGAACTCCAGGTCGGTGGGCGAGCCGTGGCCGTTGCCCACGTAGATGGAGACCCCGACGCCGACGAGCTTGTCCATGTGCTGGGACGGGTCGGCCTCGTTCCACCGCCAGTCCGCGTTGAACACCGGGTAGGGCGAGCCGAACAGGGCGTCACTGTCCACGCCCGGCTTGTAGGGATCGTTGTCGGGGTCGCAGAACCCGGAGGCCGAGCCGCAGATCGCGCCCTGCCCGTCGATGAGGGAGGCGACGACGGCCAGCCGCAGGTCCATGGAGTCGACCGACAGGTCGATGTCCCCCGACAGGGACGCGGTCTGGCTGAACAGCTCGGGGTGGTCCTGGGCGTAGTGGAGGGCGCCGAACCCGCCCATCGAGACCCCGGCGACGGCCCTGCCCTTCTTGGTGGGGATGGTCCGCAGGTTCGCGTCGATGAACGGGATCACCTGGTTGAGGTGGAAGTTCTCCCAGTTCTGGGCCCCGAGTCGGGTGTTCTGGTTCAGCCAGTTCGCGTACCAGCCGCGGGCGCCGCCGTCCGGGATGACGGTGATCATCGCGTTGGAGGTGGTCAGCGCCGGGTAGTTCTGCTGGATCGGGTCGTCGGGCGATCCGTGCAGGAAGTACAGCACGGGGTAGCGCCGGGCCGGGTCGTCGTAGTAGCCGCTCGGCAGGATGATCTTGATGTGGTGCTTGCCCGTGACCTCGGGCGTGGTCACGGTGAGGTAGAAGTCGGTGGGACCGCCCACGGTCGAGTCGACCTGGGTCAGGCCGAACCCGTCCGTCATCCTCGGCGGCGCGCCCGGGCCGGCGGCTCGGGCCGGAGCGGCCGGAGCGGCGGGAGCGGCCGTGGTGGCCGTCCCGACGAAGCCGACGACGGCGGCCAGCAGGGCCACCACCGTTCGCCGGCGGTGAAGTGTCCTCGTCACGGTGTTCCCCCTCGTGGTCGTCGTGGTGCGCGGCGCGGCCTCAGCCGAGGACCTTGACCTCCAGCGCCGGTGAGGCCGCGATCTGGTCCTCCGTGTACCGCTCGGTCACCCACTGGCCGGCCGAGAACAGCTTGGTCTGGTCGGCGTAGTGGGGCGAGTTCGGGTTGGCCGACTGGGAGTAGGCCAGTACGGAAGCGGACTCGGGCGGGCCGTCGGCGGTGAACCTGGTCTCCTGGATGAAGCTGGAGCCGAAGGTGATGTCGAACTTGCCGTCGACCGTGCCGGGCGTGACCACGTTCAGCACGCCCAGCTCGTGGATCGAGCCGTGGATCGGGATCTGCTCGCCGTTGCGGGTGACCTTCTGGACGTCCGACAGCGGCGCGTTCAAGGCGATGCCCGCGTTGCGCAGCGCGAGGACGGCCCGGGCGAGCGAGTTGCGGACGCTGTCGTTCCCGGCGTCCAGCGAATTGGGCGTGTGCACCGGGTCCTTGGGATCGAAGGGGACCCGCCACGGCAGCTTCTCGATCGCCTGCCCGTTGGTCAGGAAGAACCAGAAGTTCTCGAACAGCCAGGAACCCCGGCTGTCCGCCGTGTACTTGTGGTTCCAGGCGGCCAGGATCGGGCACGCCTCACTGATGTTGACCAGGTTGCCGTCCACCAGGACGAGCCCGAACGGCGCTCCCTGGCAGGCGCTCACCGTGGCGTTGAGGGCCAGGTCGGCCGCCCTGCTGTTGTCGGCGAACAGCAGCTGCCGCATGTTCTCCGGCGTGAATCCCCGGCCCGGCAGGCCGTCGTTGCCGTTGATCCGGTTCTGCGCGGTCAGGATCAGCTCCTGGGTGCGGAGCGAGCGCGGCTGCCCGGTGTCGCCCATCACGCGGGGGAAGGACAGCGGCTGCTCGGGATTGGCCAGCCAGGCGCTGTCGTTGGCGTTGCCCACGAAGTCGGAGCGGATCAGGCGTGGTTGCGCGTGCGGGTCCAGCAGTCCGGGCGCGACCGCGTTCGGGTCGTTCGGCCAGTCGCACTCGCTGCGCTTGCCGTCGAAGATGGAGACCGGCGGCACGTTGGGCAGCCGCAGCTGCTGGTTGAACAGCACCTGACCCGTCAGGGTGAGGCAGGACTGCGCGTGGGCGTCGGTGATGTTCGGGGCGGCCTGGATGTCCGCGTAGAGCGCGTTGCCCTTGCGGTCCGAGGCGACGGTGTTGAAGAAGGGGACGCCCTCCGTGGTCTCCAGGGAGTTCACCACGTCGTTGACGTCCTTGGCCTGGTCGAGGTGGAACCAGGTGTTCAACGCCCGCAGGTTGTCCATGTTCGCGTCGCGCACCGCGTGCGCGCTCACCACCCAGGGCAGCGGGATGCCCATGATCGAGGTGGTGATCGGGCCGTACCGGGTGGACCAGAGGGTCCTGGTGACCCTGCCGAGGGAGCCGTCCGGGTTCAGCACGTCGACGCCGACCTGCTGCGAGGTCATCGGCTGCCAGGTGCCGTCCACCAGGTAGTTGGTCGGGTGCAGCGGGTCCACCTGGACGTCGAACAGTCCGAACGGGGCCACCGTGGCGACGGTGTGGGTCCAGGCGACGTCGTCGTTGTGCCCGATGTTCACGGCGGGCAGGCCGAGCAGGCTGGCCCCGGAGACGTTGAACCGCCCCGGGATGGTCAACTGGGCCTGCCACATCCGGTTCTTGCCCTGCCAGGGGAAGTGCGGGTTGGCCAGCAGCATGCTGGTGCCGCCGGAGACCCCCTGGGAGCCCACGGCGAGGGCGTTGCTGCCCATGCCGCCCTGCTGGCGGGCGGCGGCCATCGCCTCGCGGATCCGGTTGCCGGTCTCCTCCGGGGAGAGCGCGGGCTGGGCGCCACCCGACTGGGCGGCAGCCGACGCCCCCGGGGGTGCGGCGTTCACCTCGCCGTCCACCAGCGGATCGGCGCTGCCCATGATGATCTCGGCGTGCGCGTGCCGGTAGACGTCGAGCTCGGTGATCGGCCGCACCCAGGCCGCGCCGCGGCAGGCCGGGTCGGAGATGTTGTTCACGCCGGTCTCGGCCAGGTACCGGTTGTACCCCTGGACGTAGCCGCGGATGGCCTCCTTGACCTCCGGCTCCGGGCCCTTGGGCGCGGGCTGGTCGATCAGCCCCTCCACCACGCGGTTGTCGTTGATGCGCTGGAAGTACAGGTCGCTGTTGAGGTTGGTGGTGCTGTTCTGGTTCTGGCCGGGGCTCGCCTTGCCGTCGGGGCCCAGGTAGCGGGACCGCTGGGCGTTGACCATCAGGTAGGTGTCGGCCAGGGTGCAGATGTTGTCCTTGGCCGCGGCGTACCCGTATCCCTCCCCCAGCCCCGCCAGGTCGGCGGCGATGATGTGCGGGATGCCGTACTCGGTGTAGCGGATCGTCGGCTTGTCCGGCCCGGGTGCGGCGGCCGGTGATCCGGCGGCCGCCGTCGTGCCCAGCAGCGGCACGACGGAGATGACCGCCACGGCCAGCCTCGCCTTGAGTCCCCTCCGCCCGGGCCCCCTCCGCGCGGGCCCCTCCCGTTCGAATGCGCTCAGCGCCATCGGTCCGTCCTCTCCCTGCCGGTCCAGTGTCTTGTCTGTACGCGGCCACGCTAGGGAACGGGGATGACATCCCGATGACACGCTCCCCGCCCCGGGCGGGTGGCGCGGGAGCGCGTCATCGGGACCGGGCCGACGGGCGCCCGACGACTACCAACTCGCCGGGTACCAGGCGCCGTTGTACCACTGCTCGTTGGCGCTGTCGTTGTGGTGGTCCATGTTGAAGTCTTCGGGGTAGTTGTTGACGTGGTTGGCCGGGTAGGTCCAGATGCCGGCGGACTCGTCGCAGACGTAGTCCCAGTGGCAGATCGTCTTGACCGGCACGTTGCCGAAGAACCGGTCGGCGCCGGCGAGCGGCGCCCCGATGATGCCGCCGAAGGGCACCGCGCCGCCGTTGGCTCCGGGAGGGCCCTGGCGCTTGGGGTCGGCGATCAGGATGGCGTTGACGTTGTCGAAGGTCTGCCAGTTCTCGGTGACCCAGACGTGCACCACCCCGGCGCCCAGGGAGTACCCGGCCATCTTGACGTGCTGGCCCGGACACGCGGCGCGCTGGTCGCGGACCAGCCGGTTCAGCTCGTTGACTCCCGCCCGCGTGCTGGCGCCGTTGGGGATCTGGGTGGGGTACCCGACGTGCTGCTGGATGTTGCCGCGGAAGCCGTCGTTGTTCCACGAGCTGCCGGTGCCCCCGACGACGATCGTGTAGGTGCCCTCGCACGGAGCGGTCACCCGCGTGGTGGCCGCTTGTGCGGTGGCACCCTGAGCCACCGTCAGCCCGAGCGTCAGCAGGAATCCGGCCGCGGCGGCGGCGATCCTTCGAGCTTGCATTCCATCCTCCCCATGAGGTCGGCCGCCCCGCCCGCTCGGTCGCGGCACGCGGTCGGCCCAGGTCACCGAACGACCATGGCAGCGGCCGATGACATACCGATGAAGCGCCGCACCCCGCCCGGCCGGTCAGACCGCCTCGATGCGTTCCACGATCAGCTCGCACAGCTCGTGGGTGCGCAGCGCGTCGTGGGCGTCCAGGGTCTTCCCCGCCCGGACGGCGTCCAGGAAGGTCAGCACGCACTGCTCGATCCCGCGCTGGCGGGCCACCGACACCCAGTCACCGCGCCGGCGCACGGTCGGCTGGCCGCGGTGGTCGATCACCTCGGCCAGGTTGCGCACCTCGCGCTTGGAGTCGCCGCCGGAGACCTCCAGCACCTCCTCGGTCGAGCCGGACACCCGGTTCATGATCCCCAGCGCGGTGAACCCCTCCCCGCCGAGCGTGAGCACCACGTGCTCCACCAGGCCGTCCCGGTTCTTCCGGGCCCGGACGTCCACGTCCTCGATCTCGCCGGGGACCAGGAACCGCAGGGTGTCCACGACGTGCACGAAGTCGTCGAAGACCAGCGTCCGAGCGGCCTCGGCGAGGCCCTCGCGGTTCTTCTGCAGCACGATCAGGTCGCGGGGGCGCTCCAGCGCCTGCGCGTAGCCGGGCGCGTGGCGCCGGTTGAACCCGACCATCAGCGAACGGCCCGTACGGTCGGCCAGGTCGACCAGCTTGCGCGAGCCGTCCAGGGTGTGGTCCAGCGGCTTGTCCACGTACACGTCCACGCCGGCTGTCAGCAACTGCTCGACGATCGGCACGTGTTGGCTGGTCGCGGCATGGACGAACGCCGCCCGGATGCCGCTGTCGATCAACTCCCCGAGATCGGTGAACCGCTTCTCGGCCGCGATCCGGTACCCGTCCCCGATCCGGTGCAGCTTCGCCCCGTCCCGGGTCATCAACCGCACGTCCAGCCCCGGCAATCCGCCCAGAACCGGCAGGTACGCCTTCTGCGCGATGTCACCGAGCCCGATGACCCCGATCGGAAGAAGGCCGCCAGCAGGGACAGAGGTCGAATTCAACAGCTTCTCCATGAGTACGCGCCGACACCATCACCCCCACCCTATTCACCGGCTCCCGCACGTCCGCGGCGTCGCTCCGATCGAGCGACGCCGCGGACCCGCGACCACGGCCGAACCTGACGACCTCAGCGTCCCAGCCAGCGGGGCGAGCGCCCTTCGGCGAACGCCCGCGGCCCCTCGACCGCGTCCTCGCTGTGCCGACGACGCCGCTCCCACTCGTACGAGGCGGAGAACGCCTCCTCCAGCGGGATGTCCACCGAACGCATCACCGCCTCCTTGATCGCCCGCACCGCCAGCGGTGCACTGCGCAGCAGGTCCGCGGTCCATTCGGCGACGCAGTCGTCGAGTTCCTCGGCCGGTACGACCTGGTTGACCAGGCCGAAGCGCAGTGCCTCGGCCGCGGTCATCCGCCGTCCCGTCAGCAGGTACCCCATCGCGGCCTTGAGCGGCACCTGCCGGGCGAGTCGGAAGGCGCCGCCCGCACCCGGTACCAGGCCGAGCCGGGCTTCCGGCAGGGCGAAGACGGCCCGGTCCGAGGCGACGATCAGGTCACAGGCGAGGGCGAGTTCGAACCCTCCGCCCAGCGCGTAGCCGTCGACCCGGGCCAGCACGGGCTTGGACAGCCGGAACCGCTCGGTCAGTCGTGGCCAGCCGGGCTGGCCGCGACTGCCGAAGCTGGTCCGGGGCACGCCCTGCTCGTCCAGCCGGGACCGCTCGCGCAGGTCCTGGCCGACCGAGAAGGCGCGATGACCGGCACCGGTCAGCACCGCGACCCGGATCTCGTCGTCGGCCTCGACGTCGTCCCACACCGCCGCGAGTTCCTCGTGCATCCGCAGGTCCATCGCGTTGAGGACGGCGGGACGGTCGAGCGTGATCCGCGCGACGTGGTCCTTCTTCTCGTACCGGACACGAGGGCTCTCGTCCCCGTTCACTGCGCACCTCGTGGCGGGGCTGCGAGCGTGAAGCGGCCGACCTTGTCCAGCACGTCGGAGCTGTACAGCCGCAGGGCCTGCTGGACGGCGAACTCGGCCATGTAGCGGCGGAACTCGTCGACGTTCTCCTCCACCAGGTTCAGCATCCGCCGGTTCGCCAGCACTGCCGGTCCGCGCAGCCGGCCGAGGCTCCGCTCGATCGCGGCGTCGAGGTCCTCCGGCTCGTGCACCTCGTCGACCAGGAGCCGGGCGTCCGGCTCGCTTGCCCAGATCCGACGGCCGTCCAGGATCACCTGCCGGGCCAGCCGGCTGCCGGCCCGGCGGGCGAGCCGGAAGTTGGAGGCCCCGGGGATGATCCCCTCCTTGGCCGCGGGGAGGCTGAGGAAGGCGTCCGAGGCGGCCAGCACCCGGTCGAAGACCAGCAGGAGCTGGGTACCGCCACCGATGGCGAAGGTGTCCACAGCGGCCACCCAGGGCTTCTCGACGGTTCGGGACGACCAGTGCGCGCTGGAGTCGTCCAGCAGGCCCCGCCAGATCTTGTGGATGTAGCCGAGCTCCCGGCGCAGCAGGAAGTCGACGAGGGAGATGCCGCCACCGTGCAGGGACTTCAGGTTGATGCCGGCGCTGAAGACCCGTCGGCCGCGGTAGCGCGGATGCGTCATGACACCACCGCGCAGTAGCCCCACTTCGACGCCGGGGTCGAGCAGCGCGAGGTCGACGGCGGTCTCCATGTCGTCGATCTGCCGGTCGTCCTCGGCGTTCAGGCAGTCGTCCCGGCACATCGTGAGCCGTGCCACCCCGTCGGTGCGTTCGAGGCGCACGGAGCCGAGATCCGCCCAGCCGTTCGCCCGGAAGTCCGGCAGCAGGGCCAGGGCGCGCGGAGTCGGGCGCAGCATCGCGTCGAGCAGATGCGGGCCGGACCTGGGGGAGCCCAGGATGCGGCCGAGGAACAGGCCTTGGTCGATCTCGTGCCCCTCCTTGGCCGCCTGCGGCCGGTCATGTTCGGCGGCCAGCCGCTCTTCCGTGGGCACCAGCCCGGGGAAGACCGCTGCGGCGACCCGAACGAGTTCCTCGATCCTGAGGTGACCGCTGCGGCCGTCGGTCAGCTCGTCGTAGACCGCGTCCGTGTGGGCGTCGAGGAAGGCGGCACGCACGGTGCGCGCGGCCTCGACCGCGTCCAGGGCAGCTGCCCGCTGCTCCTCCGAGCGCCGTTCGGGATCGGGCAGGGCGGCCAACAGCTCGTCGGTGCGCCGGGCGGTCTCGGCCAGGACCGTCCGGGCGACGGGCAGGGCACCACCCGCCGCCCGGACGGCATCCAGCACGCCCGCCCCGGCCTCGTCGCCGGTCACGACGCGGCCCCGACGGCTGCTCGGCGCAGCGCGCGGTCGCATGCTGCGAGGTGGACGCCGAGCGCCTCGTCGAAGCCGGTCGTGACGGCGTCGTCCAGCAGCTGGCGCCGGATGGCCAGTTCGGTCCCGGAGACGGCGCCGGCGCGGGTGGCGGCCAGGGCGTGGGCGCTCACCGGGTCGGCCGACACCTCGTCGAGCAGCTGGAGTTCGAGCGCCTCGGCGAGCTCGACGGGCGTGCCGAAGAGCACTGCCCGGCGGATGGCGGAGGCGCCGGCGCCGCGCTGGGCGAGCCGGTAGACGGCCATCCCCGGCCAGGTGGCCCCGGCGTCGACCGGCACCACGAGGCGCACGGCGCCGGTCGCGATGCGGTAGTCGGTGGCCAGCAGGGTGTCCAGGGCGATCCCGCCGCAGTCGCCGTGGGCGACGGCGACGGTCGGAGCGGGGAGTCGTTCGAGGCGGCGCAGAGCGCGTTCCCACTTGCTCACGGTCGCGACCGTCAGGCCTTCGGGCCACCGCCCCTCGGGGCTGCCCGACACCTCGACCACCACCCGAGCCCTTCCGGTGCTGTCCTCGGCGGCGTCGCAGACGCCGTTCACCGTGGAGACCACCTCGGCCGAGATGGGCCGGCGACCGTCGATCCGCAGCAGCAGGACGTCCGGGTCCGTCCGGTCGGCCCGCTCCGGCGAGGTGGCCGTGCCCCTGTTCTCCATCGGATTCCCCCTCACCATTGCACCAGTGCGGTCTCGATCGTCGAACCGGGTCCCATGGTCATCAGGACGCCGTAGTCGCCGGCCCGGGTGACCCCCTCCCGCAGCAATCGCTCGTAGGAGAACAGGAAGGAGCCGCTCGACAGGTTGCCGTAGTCGCGCAGAACGCCGGTGGTGTGCCGCACGTCGTGGCGGGTGAGCCCGAGGTTGACCCGGACGGCGTCGATCACCTTCTTGCCACCGGAGTGCACCAGCCAGTGGCTGATGTCGCTGCGGCGCAGCCCAGCGTTCCCGAGCAGGCGGTCGACGACCTGTTCCGCGTTGGCGCCCACCACGTAGGGCACGTGCGGGTCGAGGTAGAAGCTGAACTTCCCCTGGGCGTCGTCCCAGTCGTAGCGCATCGCGCCGATCGCCTCGGTGATCAGGTGGCTCGCGAAGCCCAGGATGCGGGGGCTGCCGGGTGCCGGCGGGACGTCGGCCGGCGCGTAGGCCGTGTCCGGGCCGTCGGCGACCAGGGCGATTGCGGCCGCGCCGTCACCGAAGAGGCTGTTGACCACGGCGGTGCGCATGGTGCCGTCGATCACGTACGCGGCGGAGCAGGCCTCCGCGCAGAGCAGGACGGCGACCTTGCCGGGGTTTGCGTGGGCCCAACTCGCGGTTGCGTTGAGGGCGTTGAGGCCGGCGTTGCAGCCCATGCCGACCACGTCCACCCGGCTGGTCCTGGGGAGGATCCCCATCTCGCGGATCAGCAGGGCACTCAGCCCGGGAGTGAGGAATCCCGTGGTGGTCGTGCAGCAGAGGTAGTCGATGTCGGACAGCTCGATGCCCGCGTCGCCGAGGCAGGCTCGCACCGCCCGGGCGCCCATCTCCAGGGCGAGCCGCTTGTGCTTGTCGAGCAGTTCCCCCTGCGCCTCCGGGAGGACGGCGCCGTCGGCGTCCCGGGGCGGGAGGGAGAGGAAGCGGCGTTCGATGGCGCTGTTGAGGAAGACCGAGCGGACCTTGGGCTCGGTGATCCGGAAGATGTCGAGCAGCTCGCGCTGCGTGTAGGAGGTCTCGGTGGTCGCCGTGCCGACACCCGTGATGCGGGCGACGCCCGCACCGTTCTTGGCATCGGGGCAGGCCGGGTCCAGGAGGCCGGTGCCGGGGGCCGGAAGGCTCGGGCTCGTGGTCATCGGAAGGTCCATCCCCACATCCGGGTCTTGCTGCGAACGAGTCGTACTACTGCCAACACGTGCTGAACCCCTTCCCTACGTGAAGGGCCCGCGACGGTTCGCCGCGGGCCCGGTGTCGCCCTGCCCCGGTCGGTGGCAGGGCCGGGGCGGCGGCCTCAGGGCCTCGCCGCCTGGTCCTTGATGAAGCACGCCAGCCGCTCGACACCCTCGGCGATCTCCGCGTGGGTCAGGTAGCTGACGGACAGCCGGATGACCCGCTCCCCACCGCCACGCGGGTAGAAGTAGGACATCGGCGTCCAGATCACCCCGAACTGCTCCGCCGAGCGCTCCAGCGCCGCGTTGTCGGCGTGGAACGGAACGGTCAGTGACAGGAAGAACCCGCCGCTCGGCTCGTTCCAGCGCACACCCAGCGCCACCCGTTCCTCCTCGGGGAACGCCTCGGCGAGCCGGGCCAGCGTGGTGCGCATCGCGTCGCCGTAGTACGCGGCGGTCTCGACGTTCAGATCGGCGGCCCGCCCACCGGCGGAGAGCAGCATGCCGGCGACGACGGCCTGGCTGAGGGACGGGGTGTTGACCGTCACCATGCTCTTGATCCTGGTGAGTTCGGCCGCCAGCAGTCCCGTCCGCCCGGTGTCGTCCACCACCGGCTGGTCCGCGACGGCGTATCCCACCCGGGCACCGGGGAACAGCGTCTTGGAGAGGGAGCCGAGGTGGACGACCCGCCGCGCCCGGTCGAGGGACTTCAGGGTGGGCAGCTGCCGCCCCGGGCTGACCAGCCGGTACGGGCTGTCCTCCAGGATCAGGAGGTCGTACCGGTCCGCCAGTTCGAGCAGTTCGTGCCGGGTCTCCAACGGGATGGTGCTGCCGGAGGGGTTCGAGTGGTCCGGGGTCACGTAGAACGCCCGCGGCCGACGACCGCGCGCCCGCTCGGCGAGGACGGCCGCCTCCAGGTCCTCACAGCGGAACCCCTTGTCGCCCTCCTCGACCGGGGTGAGATCGACGTCCAGCAGGGCCGCCACGCCCGTGATCCCCACATAACACGGGCTGGACACCAGCAGGACGTCCTCGGGGCCCCGGATCAGCGCCCGCACCGCGAGGAACATGGCCTCCTGGCACCCCACCGTGACCACCACGGACTCCGCCGGGACGTCGATGCCCTCGTCCTTGCGCAAGGAGTCCGCGATCAGCTCCCGGATCTGTCCGCTGGTCGGCCCGTACTGGAACAGTGACGAGCGGATCTGCCCCGGCGAGGCCCCGTTGGCCTCCAGATGGTCCAGGTAGCGATGGAGGTGATCGAAGATCTGCTCCGTCTCGAAGAACCCGTCGTAGGGGCGACCGGGCGCGAAGGAGACCGCCTCCGGGTAGCGGTGGGTGACCTCGTTGAGGAAGTTCATGGTGTCCAGCACCGGGTCGCCGAGACTCGCGTGCAGGTCCGCGGTGTGCAGAGCACCCGGCTGCGGCCCGGGCCGAGTCATCGGGCCACCGCCGGCGCGAGCTCGCGGCTGGACCCGAGTGCCCTGACCACGGGCGACGTCACTGCCGTGGTGATCAGGGCCATCAGGACCAGTATCGTGAACAGCGTCTCGTTCATCACCCCGAGGTCCAATCCGATGTTGAGGACTATGAGTTCGGTCAGACCTCGACAGTTCATCAGCGCGCCCAGCGACAGTGCCTCGCGCCACGGCCGTCCGCTCAGCCTCGCCGAAACGCCACCGCCGCCCCATTTTCCGACCAGCGCCACCGCGAGGACGGCGCCGAGCCACAGCCATTGCACCGGGTCGGCGGCGAGCATTCCGATGTCGGTACGCAGTCCTGTCGTCACGAAGAACAGCGGCAGCAGCACTGGTACCGCCACTGATCGCAGACGGGCCGCGGCCCGCTCGACGACGGCGGAACGCCTCGGTGTCACCACACCGAACAAGAAGGCGCCGAAGAGGGCGTGCACTCCGATGGCATCGGTCAGCAGCGCGGAGAGGCACGTGCCGCAGAACAGCAGCGCCAACACGGTTCCCTCCTGCCCTTCGCCTCCCGACGTGGCCTGCTTCCAGCGGCTCAGCCGGACGAGCAGCGGGCGCACCACCCGCATCATCACCGCGAAGTACGCCGCCACCATCGCCACGGTCGTCAACGACTCGAGCGGAGCGCCCCCCTTCACGAAGGCCACCACGACCGCGAGCAGGCACCACGCGATGATGTCGCTCGCGGCGGCGCACGCCATTGCCAGGCTGCCGATGGGTGTGTGGTAGAGCCCCTGATCGGTGAGGATCCGGGCGAGCACCGGGAACGCGGTGATGCTCATGGCGACGGCGACGAACAACACGAAGGCGACTCGATCGGTCCCCCGTGGAGCGAACGAGTCGAACATGCCCAGGGCGAGCAGGCCACCGAGCAACAGCGGCAGCAGGATGCTGACTTGGCTGATGACCGCCGCAGCGCGGCCATTGCCCCGCAAGTGGCCGAGGTCGAGTTCGAGCCCGATCAGGAACATGAAGACGAACAGCCCCAGTTGCCCCAGAACCTCGATGTGGTCCGTGACCCCCGGAGCGAAGAGGTACGACTGCGCCTGAGGCCACAGCCGGCCGAGCAGAGAGGGACCGAGCAGGATGCCCGTCACGATCTCGCCCACGACGGGAGGCTGCCCCAGCCGGCGGAGCAACGCGGCGCCGACACGACAGGCGAGGATCACAACCGGCAGTGCCAGGAGTAGCCGGGATATCTGTTCTGACACGAACTCTCCTCGGGGCGCGGGAGCCGGGTATTCAGTCTCGGGCGAGTTCCTCGTGCTCGGCGAGGTGCTCCAGGTACCGGCGGATGCGGGAGAAGATCTGCTCACTGTCGAAGAATCCGCCATAAGGACGGCCGGGCGCGAAGGAAAACGCGTCGGGATAGCGGAGCGCGACCTCGTTGAGGAAGTACATCGTGTCCAGGACCGGACCGGAGACGCTGCCGCGCAGGTCCGCCTTCCGCAATGTCACCGAGTTCCCCCCACGCGAAATACGTCAATGAGTGTTGGGATTCACCGACTCAGGTTCACACACGGGCAGGCGTTCTGACAACCGCCGTCCAACCGGGAGTCCATCCGTCGAGCGGTCGTCTGCTTTTTTCCCACGGGGCCGTCCAATACAGTTCAAAGAATCCGGCCCTTCTTCTCCTGACCTGGGGGCAGTCATGAGCAAATCAGCAAAGGTGACGGATCCGCTGGCGGATCTCTCCGTCGACTACGTGGAGATGTACGTGGAACAGCTGGAGACGGCTGCCCGCACCTGGGTCGACGAATACGCCTTCACGGTGGTCGGCTCCGGCGACTTCGCCGATCACCGAAGCGTCGCGCTGCGCCACGGACGGATCACCCTGGTACTCACCCAGGCGACGTCGGACGAGCACGTGGCCTCGACCTACGTCACCTCCCACGGAGACGGTGTCGCCGACATCGCCCTGCGCACCGCGGACGTGACCGCGGCCTTCGACGCGGCGGTCGCGAACGGCGCCCGCATCCACCGCCCGCCGACCCCGCACCCGGGCGACGGCCCGACCGTGACGGCTGCCCTCCACGGCTTCGGGGACGTCGTCCACACACTCGTCCAGCGCGCTCCCGGGGAGGGGCCGGGGCTGCCCGCCGGCTTCTCCCCGACGCCGCGGACCGGCGACGACCCGACCGGCGTCGTGGGCCTGCTCGACGTCGATCACATCGCGGTGTGTCTGAACACCGGCGATCTCGACCCCACGGTCGACTACTACCTGGCGGCCCTCGGGTTCCGGTGCGTCTTCGAGGAGCACATCGTCGTCGGCAGGCAGGCCATGGAGTCGAAGGTGGTGCAGAGCCCGTCGGGCTCGGTCACCCTGACGCTCATCCAGCCCGACCCTTCGGCGGACCCGGGACAGATCGACGAGTTCCTCAAGGCCCACCAGGGGTCCGGCGTCCAGCACCTGGCCTTCTCCTCGCCGGACGCGGTCCGTTCGGTGCGGGCCCTGACCGACCGGGGCGTCAGCTTCCTCACCACTCCCCCGGCCTACTACGACCTACTGGGCGAGCGGATCGACCTGAGCGGGTCCAGGTTGGACGACCTCCGGGCGACGAACGTGCTCGCCGACGAGGACCACGGCGGCCGGCTCTTCCAGATATTCACGGCGTCGACCCACCTGCGGCACACGCTGTTCTTCGAGGTCATCGAGCGCCAGGGCGCCGAAACCTTCGGCAGCGCGAACATCAAGGCGCTCTACGAGGCCGTGGAGCTGGAGAGGACGGGGCAGCGTGGGCTACGGCGATGAGGTCTCGGGCGCTCCGGCCCACTGCCGGCTCCGTGCCTTCGTCTCCGTCTGACAAGCGAGACTCGGGGGCCGGGGGGGCCCCCCCCGCGGGGGGGGGGGGGGGGGGGCGGCCGCGGGGCGGCGGCCGCCCCGCCCCGCGTTTGTTTGCTGTGAGTCG
>NZ_JBSFGK010000126.1:0-18058 GCF_053596495.1 Kitasatospora sp. NPDC001683 | reverse complement strand
CGTGACACGGCCGGGCCGCCCGAGCATGGGTGGGTGGGCGGGGATCCGGTGTTGGGGTGGGTGGGCGGGGATCCGGTGTTGGGGTGGGCCCGTGCCCTTGGGTGCGGGGCCATCCAGAAGAAAATATTTGTGATTCCGGGCATTCATCTGGCCCGATATCTGCATCTCTGAGTGGCCTGGTGAGTGGTCCCTGCTCTGGAGGGGCCCGCCCTGTTCTCATTGCACTCTCTGGACGGCCCCCTATGCTTTCCGGCCCGCCGCGATCACGATCGCGGCGGGCCGGAATGACGATGCGTTCCTAGTGTGGTTGATCCCGGAGTCTCGGGTTTCTCCACAGGAAGTCGGCTCGGCCGACTTCCTGCGCAGGAGACGTCGCCGCTTCGGCGGTGCCGAAGCGGCGGCGGGGCGGCAGGGGTAGGAACGGGCGGCAGGGGCTCAGCGGGAGGCGGCGCGTTGGAGGGCGCTGGCGAGGAGGGCGAGGTCGGTGGGGCCGTTGCCGAGTTCGCGGACCGGGCGGCGGGCGGGTGGGGCGCCGAGCTGGAGGGGGTCTATCGCGACCACGGTGGGGCGCAGGGTGGCGGTGCGGGGGATGCGGCCGCTGATCCGGGCGGTCTGGAAGGCGGTGACGCCGCCGTCCGGGCGGCGCAGGTAGCCGCGGCCGGGGGTGTCCTCGGGGAGGGCGGCCGCGTCGCCGAGGTGGATCAGCAGGTCGGAGTCGGCCGGGTCCTCGGTGCGCAGGGCGATCCGCAGCAGGGCGGCCTCGTCGACCTCGGTGCCGGCGCTGTCCTCCGGGCGGCTGGTGGCGACCGCGAGGTGGATGCCGAGCGGGCCGCCGCGGCGGGCGACGGCGGCGAGCGCGCGGGCCAGCGGCCGGCCGGCCGGGGAGGTGGGGGAGAGCAGGGCGTCGTAGTCGTCGACGACCACGACCAGTCGGGCCGGGACGGGGCCCGCCGGGGCGGCCGTCGGCCGGGGGCCGTCGGCGCTGCGCGGCGGGATGATCCGGGGCACCGCGGTCGAGCCGGCGCCGACGGTGGCGGGTACCGGGACGGAGCCCAGGTTCTGCCCGTCCAGGCTGTGCCCGTCCAAGATCCGGGTGGCGTGCCAGGAGGCGAAGTCCAGTCCGTCGAACAGCCGCTCCCGCAGGGCGAGTTCGTCCTCCAGCGCCTCGGCCGCGAGGAGTGCGGCGCGCGGGTCCGCGGCGGCGTTGACCCGGCCGGTGACGTGCGGCAGCTCGGAGCAGCCGGCCAGTCCGTCCTCGGTGGCCCGGCCCTCGATGATGGTGACGGCGAGGCGTTCGGGCCGCTCCGAGACGGCGAGCGAGGCGACCAGGGTGCGCAGCAGCTCGGTCTTGCCGGAGCCGCGCGCGCCGCCGATCAGCAGGTGCGGGCCGCCCGGGTCGGGGGAGGGCAGGGCGAGTTCGGGGTCGGCCAGGTCGAGGGTGCACAGCTCGTCCCGGGTGGTGCCGAGCAGCGCGGTGGCGGCTCCGATGCCGCCGGCGTGGGCGGCCCAGCGGGCGGACAGCTTGGCCGGGGTGACGGTGTCGAGCTGGAGCAGGTCGAGCAGCCGCAGCGCGTCCGGCAGCGGGCCGCGGGAGGCCGGGGCGGCCTCGCGCAGCGGGGCGAGGACGCGGGCCAGCCGTTCGGCCCAGGCGTCGGAGACGGCGTCCAGCGAGATCTCGTGCAGGGTCTCCCGGCCGCGGGCGACCGGGCGGTCCAGCGAGAGCTGGGTGCCGACCTCTCCGGTGATCAGGGCGGTGGCGCCGAGGCCGCGGGGGAGCAGCTCGGGCTGTTCGGCGAGGCAGATCGGGAAGATGCCGACCGCCGGGCCCTGGCGCAGCAGCAGGTCGAGGGCCTGCCGGGCGGCTTCGGTGGCCGGGCGGCCGTCGACCACGACCACGGTCGCGGGGTGGCCGGCGAGGCCGGTCGGGCCGCTGAGACGGGCGGTGAGTTCGGTCAGCCGGGCGGTCGCCTGTTCGTCGTCGAGGCCGATCAGCAGCCGGCAGTCCTGGCCGTCGGCGGGGCGCAGGTGGGGCAGCCACAGGGCCCAGGCCCAGGTGTCGACGCGTTCCTCGGGGCTGCGGGCCGGGTCGGCGTCGACCACGACCAGGCTCAGCCCGGTCGGCGGGTGGAGCGCGGCGAGCTGGGCGACGACGGCGCGGGTGAGCGCGTCGAGGCGCTCGCGCGGGCCGCTGAGGCCGAGGCTGCCGGCGGTCTGCAGGTCGAGGGTGACCGGGACGGCGGGCAGCATGGTGCCGGGCGTGGTGCCGGCGCCGCCGGGGCGGTCGGCGGTGCCCAGTCGCAGGGTGAGCGCGTCGGGGTGGCCGGGGCCGCGCTCCCACAGCCGGGGGCCGGGGCCGACGGCGTTGAGCAGGACCGTGGCGAGGTCGGGCCAGCGCTCGCGCTGGGCGGCGGCCTGGCGCAGCCGCACCGCGGCGTGGTGGCGCTCGGCGCTCTCCTGGCCGGGCGGTTCGGCGGCGCGGCCGGGCAGCAGGGAGAACAGGCCGCGGCCGCGGCCCGGGGCGGGTTCGGGGGCGGTGGGCGGTTCGATCACCGGCGGTACGGTCCGGACCGGTCCGGGGGCGGCGGTGAGCTGGAGGTGGCCGTTGCCGTCGGGCAGGGCGGCCCGGACGGAAGCGGGGTCGGCCGGTTCGAGGACCTGCAGGGTGGATTCGCCGATCCGCAGCAGCGCGCCGTTCTCCAGCGGGACGGCGGCCTCGGCCGGCAGCGGCGGAACGATCCGGCCGTCCAGGGTGGTGCCGTTGGTGGAGCCGAGGTCGCGGACGGCGACCCGGCCGTCCTCGCCGAGGTGCAGGGCGAGGTGCAGCCGGGAGACGTCCGGGTCGTCGAGCGGGACGTCGGCCTCGCCGGAGCGGCCGATCCGGATCTCCCGGCCGTGCAGCCGGTGCACGCCGCCGGCGTCCGGGCCGCCGACCACCCGCAGTTCGGCGGCGGCGGGGGTGTCGTCGGGGTCGTCGGCGGTCGGGTCGGGCTCGTTGAGGCTGAGGACCGCGCCGTCGAGCAGCGGGGGGTGGCCGAGCAGGGTGTGCTCGTCCACCCGGTGCGCCCCGGCGTACAGGTGCACATGGGTGGCGGCCCGCGGTCCGCGCACGCCGACGGCGCCCGCGAGCGCGCCCGCGATGGCGCCGAGCGCGGTGCCGACGGGTGCGGTGACCAGCACGTCCACGTAGGGGATGGCGGAGCCGGCGGCGGTCGGGCCGCTGCGCGGTCGGAGGACGGTCAGCCGGATCTGCATCTCGCCCGCGGGTCCCTTCTGCTGGTGTGATGCCTGTTGCCCGGTGCCGTCGCGGACGCGCCGGGCGGTCGCGGCGACCCTTTGGGCCACACGAGTGGCGAGTGTCCATCCTGCCATCCGGTGCGGACGGTCCGCGCACCGTACCGGATTTGACGATCTTGCGATCATCGCCATGGTGGAGGCGACGGAGAGTCAGGTCAACCGCGGCCCCGACGCCCCTGCCACGCGCCCCCGTGATCACCTCCGGTCAGCCACCCGGGGCGCGTCCGGGCGGTCCCCTAGGGGATGTCCCCCAACCCTGCTCGGATGGCCCGCCGGTCACCTCAAAAACCCGTACGGACACCGTTAGAGTGGCCGCAAACACGGGCCCGGCAGGCTCACCGCACACCAGCGGCGGAGCGCCCCGCGCGGGCGGCACGGCGAGGAGTGCGACAGGTGCGGCCAGTCGGCAGCAAGTATCTGCTTGAGGAGACCCTGGGGCGGGGTGCCACCGGGACGGTCTGGCGCGGCCTGGTGCGCCAGGACGTCCAGGCACCGGGCAGCGAGCCCGGGCAGCAGGTGGCGATCAAGGTGCTGCGCGAGGAACTGGCGGCCGACCCGGACGTCGTGATGCGCTTCCTGCGCGAGCGCTCGCTGCTGCTGCGGCTGAGCCACCCGAACATCGTCCGGGTCCGCGACCTGGTCGTCGAGGGCGAGCTGCTGGCCCTGGTGATGGACCTGGTGGAGGGCCCCGACCTGGCCCGCTACCTGCGCGCCAACGGCCCGTTCAGCCCGATCGCCGGCTCCCTGCTGATGGCCCAGGTCGCGGACGCGCTGGCGGCCAGCCACGCCGACGGGATCGTCCACCGCGACCTCAAGCCGGCCAACGTGCTGCTCGCCTCCACCGTGGTGCAGGGCACCGAGCAGATGCACCCGATGCTGACCGACTTCGGCATCGCCCGGCTGGCCGACTCCCCGGGCGTCACCCGCACCCAGGAGTTCGTCGGCACCCCCGCGTACGTCGCGCCGGAGTCCGCCGAGGGCCGCCCGCAGACCTCCGCGGTGGACGTCTACGGCGCCGGGATCATGCTGTACGAGCTGGTCACCGGCCGCCAGCCGTTCCAGGGTGACAGCGCCCTGGCCGTGCTCCAGGCCCATCTGGCGCAGGAGCCGCAGCGGCCCAGCACCATGCCCGAGCCGCTGTGGACGGTGATCGAGCGCTGCCTGCGCAAGGACCCGGCGCACCGGCCGAGCGCCACCGCGCTGGCCCGCGCGCTGCGGGTGGTCGCGGCCGGGGTCGGGGTGCACGCCTCCCCGGCGGCGGTGGACGAGGCGCTGGCGGTCGGCGCCCTGCTGCTGCCGGACCCGCAGCCGACCGCCGTCCCGGGCACCGTGCCCGCCGTACCCGGCGGACCGGCCGGGACCGAGGACCGCACCCAGGTGCTGCCCCCGGCCCCGGGCGCCCCGCAGTACGACCCGGCCGCGGCGACCCGGGTGATGGGCACCCAGTCGCCGCCCGCGCCGCCGTACGGCAGCCAGGACCGCACCCAGGTGATGCCGCCGACCGCCGTGCCGCCGCCCCCGCCCGCCGGGCCGCCCGCACCGCAGGAGGAGGCGCCGCATCCGTGGCAGACCCAGCTGCGGGCGGCGCGCGACCGCAACCAGCAGACCCAGGTCGGCTACTTCGGCCCGGAGGACTTCGAGGACCCGCAGGTCGCCCCGCCGCCCTACCAGGCAGGGCAGGGCGGCTCGGGCCAGCAGCCACCGGCCGGCTACCGCCCGGACCCGCGCCGCCAGGGGCCGCCGCCCGGCTACGCCCAGCGCCCGCCGGTCGCCCCGCCGCCCTACCAGACAGGCCAGGCAGGCCAGCGCGGTCAGGGCGCCCCGGGCACCCAGGGCGCGCGGGGCGGCTACCGGCAGGCCCCGGCCGGCTACGGCCAGCCGCAGGGCGGCTACCCGCCGCCGTCCCCGCCCGCTCCGGCGGCGCGCCGGGCCGAGCCGCCCGCGCCGCAGTACCGGGAGCCCCCGCAGCGCCGCGAGGAGCCGCCCGCGCCGCCGCGCCGGGAGCCCGCCCCGCCGCGCGAGCGGCGTCCGCGCAGCCGCAACCGGATGTACATCCCGGGGCTGGGCTGCCTCAAGGGCTGCCTGATGGTGCTGCTGGTGCTGGCACTGGCCGGGGTGGCGTTGTGGAACTTCACGCCGCTGCCGCACTACTGGGACAACGTCGTGGGCTGGTGGGACTCGGCGCGGGACTGGGTGAACAGCGTCTTCGGCAAATAGGCGCGGGGCCGTCGGCCGCCCGGCGGATCGCTTCCGCAGCCGTCGGCCACCCGGTGGATCGCCGCCGGGGCAGCAGGATTGACGCTTTGTCGACAATTCGCGAGATTTCCCGCCCCGAGTGCCGCTCCACGGCCCCCAGGCGCCCCGCACAGGGGGTCCGGGCGCGTAGGTTGGTCGCTGTTGTCCCGCCCCACCGAGCGCGCCCGGACCCCCGGAGCGCTCCCGCGCCGCCCACGGAGCAGCATTGGCACGCAAGATCGGCAGCCGGTACACCGTCCACCAGGTGATCGGCCGGGGTTCGGCCGGGACGGTCTGGCTCGGTGAGGGGCCCGACGGCCCGGTGGCGGTCAAGCTGCTGCGCGAGGACCTCGCCGCCGACCAGGTGCTGGTCGGCCGCTTCGTCCAGGAGCGCACCGCGCTGACCAGCCTCGACCACCCCCGGGTGGTCGGCGTGCGCGACATGGTCGTGGACGGCAGCGACCTCGCCCTGGTGATGGAGCTGGTCCAGGGCACCGACCTGCGCTCCCGGCTGGAGCGGGACGGCGCCCTCCCGCCGCAGACCGCCGCCTCGATCATCGCCGACGTCGCCGACGGCCTCGCGGCCGCGCACGCGGCCGGGATCGTCCACCGCGACGTCAAGCCGGAGAACGTCCTGCTCGACCTCGCCGCCGCCCCCGGCCCCGGCGGCGCCCCGCGCGCCAAGCTCACCGACTTCGGCGTGGCCCGCCTGGTCGACGCCCCGCGCCGCACCCGGGCCACCCGGATCATCGGCACCCCCGACTACCTCGCCCCCGAGATCATCGAGGGCCTGGAGCCGCGCGCCGCCGTCGACATCTACGCCCTCGCCACCGTGCTGTACGAGCTGCTGGCCGGCTTCACCCCGTTCGGCGGGGGCCACACCGGCGCGGTGCTGCGCCGGCACGTCACCGAACAGGTGCCACCGATCCCCGGCCTGCCGGACGGGCTGTGGCGGATCATCTCCGAGTGCCTGGCCAAGGCCCCCGCCTCCCGGCTGCGCGCCGCCGAGCTGGCCGCCCGGCTGCGCGAGCAGCTGCCCTCGCTGGCCGGGCTCCCGGTGCTGGCCGTGCCGTCCCAGGGCCGGGCACCGGCCGAGGAGCAGCTGACCCCCGGCGAGGCCGTCTACGCCGAGGTCGACGCCGGCCCGGGCATCCACAAGCGCCGCCGCGGCCCGGCCGTCCCGCTGGTGCCCGGCGCCGCCCCGGACTCCACCCGGGACACCCACACCAGCCTGCGCCGCCCCTCGGCGGAGGAGCTGGCCGCGTACGCCGCCGAGTCCCGCGCCCAGCGGGCCGCCCCGGGCCACCGCCGGGACCGCGCGGCCCTGCTGCGCCGCCGTCGGCTGCTGGCCGTCGTGCTGGCGACCGTGCTGCTGCTGGCGGGCGCCGCCGCGGCCTGGACGGCCTTCGCGGCCACCGGGCCGGGCACCGGCCAGCCGGCCCGCCCGGCCGTGCACAGCACCGCCCCGCGGGCTCCCTAGGCCCTGTCCTCGGACTCCCGCCTGCGGGGCGCCCTCCGGGCGGACGACGGGAGTCCGAAGACGGGCCCCAGCCCGGTCCGGAACGGGGGTGTCGTCATGACCACCCCCGGAACCATTACCCTGGGGGGCGTGGCAGCCGTCGATCCTTCCGAAGAGCTCAAGAACCTCGATACGACCATGGGGTCGATCGAGGCCGTCCTCGACCTGGACAAGATCCGGGCCGACATCGCGGTCCTGGAGGAGGAGGCAGCCGCCCCCACCCTGTGGGACGACGTCGCGAACGCGCAGAAGGTGACCAGTCGGCTCTCCTTCCTCCAGGGCGAACTGCGCCGCGTCGAGAGCCTGCGCGGGCGCATCGACGACCTGGGCGTGCTGTTCGAGCTCGCCGAGGCCGAGGACGACGCGGACACCCGCGCCGAGGCCGAGGCCGAGCTGGTCTCGCTCCAGAAGGCCGTCGAGGAGCTGGAGGTCCGCACCCTCCTCTCCGGCGAGTACGACGCCCGCGAGGCGCTGATCAACATCCGTGCCGAGGCCGGTGGCGTGGACGCCGCCGACTTCGCCGAGCAGCTGATGCGCATGTACCTGCGCTGGGCCGAGCGGCACGGGTACCCCACCGAGGTGTACGACACCTCGTACGCCGAAGAGGCCGGCATCAAGTCCGCGACCTTCACCGTGAAGGCCCCGTACGCCTACGGCACCCTCTCGGTCGAGCAGGGCACCCACCGCCTGGTCCGCATCTCGCCGTTCGACAACCAGGGCCGTCGGCAGACCTCCTTCGCCGGCGTCGAGGTGCTCCCGGTCGTCGAGCAGTCCGACCACGTCGACATCGACGAGGGTGACCTGCGGGTGGACGTCTACCGCGCCTCCGGCCCCGGTGGCCAGGGCGTCAACACCACCGACTCGGCGGTGCGCATCACCCACCTCCCGACCGGCATCGTGGTCTCCTGCCAGAACGAGCGCTCGCAGATCCAGAACAAGGCGTCCGCGATGAACGTCCTCCAGGCCAAGCTGCTCGAGCGGCGCCGGCAGGAGGAGAAGGCCGCGATGGACGCGCTGAAGGACAGCGGCAGCTCCTGGGGCAACCAGATGCGCTCCTACGTGCTGCACCCGTACCAGATGGTCAAGGACGTCCGCACCGCGTTCGAGGCGGGCAACCCGCAGGCGGTCCTGGACGGCGACATCGACGGCTTCATCGAGGCCGGCATCCGCTGGCGCAAGCAGCGGGAGACCGCGAACGAGGCGTGAGGATTCCGGCCTCGATGAAAATCAAGCACAGCATCGAGGCCGGCATCCGCTGGCGCAAGCAGCGGGAGACCAGCGCCGAGTAGGCACCGACCAAGCGAGAAGGCCCCGACGGCAGTCCGTCGGGGCCTTCTCGTACGTCTGGACTCAGGCCAGCGCCTGCCGCGCGATCAGCGCCACCGCGAGCAGCCCGGCCAGCAGGGCCAGCAGCATCGCGGGGGAGAGCGCGGCGAACGGCCCCTGCTGCTCCTGCAGCCGGGCCCGGTTGGCGCGGCACACCGGGCAACGCCCGTCGCTGACGCGGCCGTTGCAGTTGGCGCACACCAGATGGTCGCACGTCATGCGATCTCCTCCTCGCTGCTACAGCCAACGCACCGGACGGGGCTTTGGTTCCCTCTTCTTACCTGTACGGGGGAGTCTGCCCTGTACGGGGGGAGCGGCCGGACGCGGTCGCCACCTCCACTCTGCCAGGTTCTGGCGCTTCCGGCTCCCGGGCTGTGAGATGGCTCGCAATTATCGGGGCACAACCGGACATACGCCCCCAGATTCCGGAGCCCGCCCCCGGCGGTCCCTGCGGGCCGGCCGCCGGTTCGCGTATGGTCCCAGACCGGGAGCGGCCCTCCGCGCTCCCATCGCCCGCCGCCGGACCGGGCCTCCGGGGCGGACCGACCGAGGACTGGCGCCGCCTAGGATGGCCTCCGTGATGCAGCCGTGATCAGATTCGACAACGTCTCCAAGACCTATCCCAAGCAGAACCGTCCCGCCCTGGACAACGTCTCGCTGGAGATCGAGAAGGGTGAGTTCGTCTTCCTGGTCGGCTCGTCCGGCTCGGGAAAGTCCACCTTCCTGCGACTGTGCCTGCGCGAGGAGCGCCCCTCCACGGGCGCCGTGCACGTGCTGGGCAAGGACCTGGGCAAGCTGTCCAACTGGAAGGTGCCGCACATGCGCCGCCAGCTGGGCACCGTCTTCCAGGACTTCCGCCTGCTGCCGAACAAGACGGTCGCGCAGAACGTCGCCTTCGCGCTGGAGGTGATCGGCAAGCCCAAGAGCGCCATCAACAAGGTGGTGCCCGAGGTGCTGGAGCTGGTCGGCCTCGGCGGCAAGGAGGACCGCATGCCGGGCGAGCTGTCCGGTGGTGAGCAGCAGCGCGTGGCGATCGCCCGGGCGTTCGTGAACCGTCCGATGCTGCTGATCGCGGACGAGCCGACCGGCAACCTTGACCCGCAGAACTCGGTCGGCATCATGAAGCTGCTCGACCGGATCAACCGCACCGGCACCACGGTGCTGATGGCCACCCACGACCAGGCCATCGTCGACCAGATGCGCAAGCGAGTCATCGAACTCGACAAGGGGCTGCTCGTCCGCGACCAGGCCCGCGGCGTCTACGGGTACCAGCACTGACCGACCGGCGCTGACCCGTAGGGCCGCCGGCCCGAGCCGCCAGACCGCGCAGTACCGACCCTGGAGTTGTTTCCCGCATGCGTGCCCAGTTCGTCCTGTCGGAGATCGGTGTGGGTCTCCGACGCAACCTGACCATGACCATCGCGGTCGTGGTCAGCGTCGCGCTCTCCCTCGCCCTCGCCGGTTCCTCGCTCCTGGTCCGCGACCAGGTGAACTCCATGAAGGGGTACTGGTACGACAAGGTCGAGGTGAGCATCTACTTCTGCACCAAGGCGGACGCCCGCAACTCGCCGCAGTGCGACAAGGGCGCGGCCACCGACCAGCAGGTCAAGGACATCAAGGACCAGCTGGACAAGATGAGTTCGGTGGTCCAGTCGTCCACCTACGAGAGCTCCCCCGAGGCGTACAAGCACTGGAAGGAGATGAACCCGGACAACCCGCTCATCTCCGTCCTGGGCCCGGACGCCATGCCGCAGTCCTGGCGGGTGAAGCTCAACGACCCGACCAAGTACGACGTCATCCAGAGCGCCTTCGCGGGCAAGCCCGGCGTCAAGTCGGTCGAGGACCAGCGGAAGATCCTGGAGAACCTGTTCGGCCTGCTCAACGGCCTGCAGACGGCGGCGTTCGTGATCATGGTGCTGATGCTCTTCGTCGCGTTGCTGCTGATCGTCAACACCGTCCGGGTGTCGGCGTACAGCAGGCGGCGCGAGACCGGCATCATGCGCCTGGTCGGTGCCTCGAACTTCTACGTCCAGATGCCGTTCATCGCCGAGGCCGCGTTCTCCGCGCTGCTCGGCGCGGCGCTGGCGTCCGGTCTGCTGATCGGCGGGCACTTCTTCGTCCAGAACTGGCTGGCCGACCGGGTGCAGTTCATCCACTTCATCGGCCTCGGCTCGGTGCTGGCGGTGATCCCGCTGCTGGTCGTGGTCGGTATGGGCATGGCCGGCATCGCGGCGTTCTTCACGCTGCGCAAGTACCTCAAGGTCTGATCCCCACCGGTTCCTTCGGCCCCGTACGGCACTGCGCCGTACGGGGCCGTCGCCGTTCCGCGCTCCGCCGTTCCGGCCCGTCGCGCGCGGCGCGGTGTCTACACTCCGGTGCCATGCTGCAAACTCCGCGCAGGGCGCGTCAGGTCGCCGCCCTCAGCCTGGTGTTCGGCGCCGTGCTGCTGGCCGGCGCCGCGACCGGCGCCTGGGGCGACCCGCCGCGCCGCGCCGCCGCCGACGTCGCCCCGGCCGCCGCCGGGCTGCCGACGGACCCGGCCGGCAAGGCGCTGTCCGAGCAGCAGGCCGAGCACCTGCTCGCGGCCGGCGGGGACCGCTGGGGCGCGTACTACAGCGCCCAGGAGTACGCCGAGTTCAGCCAGGGCCTGGACGGCCGCTACCCCGGCGTCGGACTGTCCGTCGGCCGCGGCGAGGGCGGCGTCACCGAGGTCTCCCAGGTCACCCCGGCCGGACCGGCCGCCCAGGCCGGGATCGCCGCCGGCGACCGGCTGCTGCGGATCGGCCCGGACCAGGCCGACCGGCTGCCGGTCACCGAGGTGGTGGCCCGGCTGCGCGGGCAGGGCGACGAGCGCCGGCCCGGCTCCGAGGTCACCCTGGCCGTGCAGCGCGGCGACGGGCAGGTGCGCGAACTGCGGCTGAGGCGGGTGCTGCTGGACAGCCGGCAGGTCACCACCGAACACCTGGACCGGGGCGTGCTGCGGATCACCGTCCGGGCCTTCACCAGCGGCGTGGCCGACCAGGTGCGCGCCGCGCTGCGCGCCCCGCACACCGGTGTGGTGCTCGATCTGCGCGGCAACTCCGGCGGATTGGTGGACGAGGCGGTCGGCACCGCCGGGAGCTTCCTGGACGGCGGACCGGTCGGCTCCTACCAGGAGCGCGGCGAGACGCGGGAGTTGACCGCCCCGCCCGGCGGCGACCGGCGCACCCCGCTGGTGGTGCTGGTGGACGGCGGCACGATGAGCGCCGCCGAACTGCTCGCCGGCGCCCTCCAGGACCGCAGCCGCGCCGTGGTGGTGGGCTCGCGGACCTTCGGCAAGGGCACCGTCCAGCAGCCCAGCAGACTGGCCGACGGCGCCGTGCTGGAGATGACCGTCGGCCGCTACCACACCCCGGCCGGGCGCTCGCTGGACGGCACCGGCCTGACCCCGGACGTCCCGGCCGCCGCGGGAGAGGACGCCGACGCGCTGGCCCTGCGGGTCCTCGCCGGGCTGGGGACCCAGTCCTGACCCGCCGGACAGCCCCTAAAGCAGCTGCCCGATCCGGCGCCGAAGTGCGAGAATGACGACGCTATGGCAAAGGAAACCGGACAGAAGCTGATCGCGCAGAACAAGAAGGCGCGACACGAGTACACGATCCTCGACACCTACGAGTGCGGCCTCGTCCTCACCGGCACCGAGGTCAAGTCGCTGCGCGAGGGGCGGGCCAACCTGGTCGACGGCTACGCGTACGTCCAGAACCACGAGGCGTGGATCGACAACGTCTTCATCCCCGAGTACACCCAGGGGACGTGGACCAACCACGCGGCCCGGCGCAAGCGCAAGCTGCTGCTGCACAAGCTGGAGATCCGCAAGATCGAGACCAAGGTCCGCGACGCGGGCCACACCCTGGTCCCGCTGTCGCTGTACTTCAAGGACGGCCGGGTCAAGCTGGAGCTCGCGCTCGCGGTCGGCAAGAAGCTGTACGACAAGCGCCAGACGCTGCGCGAGAAGCAGGACACCCGCGAGGCGGCCCGCGCGGTGGCGGCGGCCCGGCGGCGCCAGCGTTAATCCGCTGGACCCTCGCCCGTCGCCTCGCGTACTATGGCGCAAGCAACACGGACGGTCACCGTCCGAGCTGTTTCTCAACAAAACATGGGGATGATCGGTTTCGACAGGGGATGTTGAAACAGGGGAAGCGAGCCGAGGAACGCGGCAATGATCTCGTTAACCACGTGTCGCAAAAAAATAATCGCCAACTCTAAGCGCGATTCCCAGCAGTTCGCTCTCGCTGCCTAATAAGCACCGATAGCGCTTGGGTGTCAGACCGGGGAGTTCCCGACCCGGACCCTGGCATAATCTAGGGAACTCAACCGTCCGCCCGGGCTGCGGGGGCGGATGGGAAATCAAACAGCAGCTGGGCCTGTTGGCGGCTTGTCCGTGTGACCGCCAGGGCCGAGAAAAGCACAGCGGACTGCGCTCGGAGAAGCCCTGAATTAACTCCACTGGACCCGGGTTCGATTCCCGGCATCTCCACCACCCCATGTTCACACCGAAGGCCGTCCACCGCTCACGCGGAGGGCGGCCTTCGAACTTTTACCGTCCCGGTGCGGCGCGTCCGCCCGCCCGGGCGTAGGATCATCCGTCCGCTCGTTTTCCGGAGCCGGATTCCGCCGCAACCCCCGCCGCAAAACCCCGAGGCCATGCAGAGCAACACGGACACCACCCCCACCGCCGATCACGAGACCGTCCGCGCGCGCGAGATCGCCGGTGAGCAGCAGCACCTCGACACGGTCTACCACCGGCTGGAGGAGAAGCTCGCCGAGGCCGAGTACATCCTCGAGGACGCCGCCAAGCGGGTCCAGGTCGGCACCCCCGGCGCCCTCGCCGAACGCGACGCCCAGGTCTACCGGGCCGGCGCGCACCTCCAGCGCCTCAACAACGAGTTCGAGGACTTCCTCTTCGGCCGGATCGACCTCCAGCAGGCGGATGCCCCGGAGGAGCACGGCATCCCGTCCAACACCCCGCTCGACCCGGCCGACCCGGCCGTCGCCGAAACCCTCCACATCGGCCGCCTGGGCGTGCTGGACGCCGAGTACGGCCCGCTGGTGATCGACTGGCGGGCGCCCGCCGCCGCGCCGTTCTACCGCGCCACCCCCGTGGAGCCGGGCCGGGTGATCCGCCGCCGGGTGATCCGCTCCAAGGGCCGCAAGGTGATCGGCGTCGAGGACGACCTGCTGCGCCCCGACCTCACCCCGACCCTGGACGGCCGGGAGCTCGCCGTGGTCGGTGACGGCGCGCTGATGGCCTCGCTCGGCCGCGCCCGCAGCCACTCGATGCGCGACATCGTCTCCTCGATCCAGAAGGAGCAGGACGAGGTGATCCGCGCCGCCGCGGCCGGCGCCACGCTCGTCACCGGCGGACCCGGCACCGGCAAGACCGCCGTCGCCCTGCACCGCGCCGCGTACCTGCTCTACCAGGACCGCCGCCGCTACGCCGGGGGCATCCTGGTGGTCTCGCCCACCCCGCTGCTGGTCTCCTACACCGAGGGCGTGCTGCCCTCGCTCGGTGAGGAGGGCCAGGTTGCCATCCGCGCCGTCGGCTCGCTGGTGGACGGCATCGAGGCGGGCACCTACGACACCCCGGAGGCTGCCCGGGTCAAGGGTTCGGCCCGGATGGTGCAGCTGCTGCGCCGGGCCGCCCGGGCGGCGCTGGAGCTGGGCGCCCCGCAGGAGCTCAAGGTGGTGGCCCGCGGCGAGGTGCTGAAGCTGGACGCGGGCCGGCTGCGGGCCGTCCGCGGCAACGTGGTGGGCTCCGGCGGCACCCCGCTGAACCTGCTGCGCCCGCGCGCCCGCCGGCTGCTGCTGGACGCCCTGTGGCAGGAGGCCACCCGGCACCTGCCCAAGCCCACCGACCACTACGCCCGGGAGCAGCGTCAGGAGGAGAAGGAGTCCTTCGACGAGTACGTCTCGGACGAGCCGTCGTTCCTGGACTTCCTGGACGCCTGGTGGCCGGCCCTGAGCCCGCGCCGGGTGCTCGGCACGCTCAAGCAGACCCGGCACACCAACCGGATCGCCCGGCGCGCCGTCACCCCGGACGAGGCGAAGCTGCTGGCCGCCTCCTGGCGCCACCTGTCCCCGGAGGGCGAGGGCGCGCTGTCGGCGCACGACGTGGCGCTGGTGGACGAGCTGCAGGTGCTGCTCGGCGAGCCGGCCCGCCCGAAGGTCCGCGAGGTGGACGCGGTGGACCTGCTGAGCGGCCTGGAGGAGGTCACCACCTTCGCCGACCGCAGCTCCCGCCAGCGCGACCGCCAGCCGGTGGAGCGCAAGGAGTACGCCCACGTGATCGTGGACGAGGCCCAGGACCTCACCCCGATGCAGTGGCGGATGATCGGCCGCCGGTCCCGGATGGCCACCTGGACCATCGTCGGCGACCCGGCGCAGTCCTCCTGGCCGTTCCCGCAGGAGGCCCAGGCCGCGCTGGACGAGGTGCTGGCCGGCAAGCCGCGCCGCCGCTTCACGCTGACCGTCAACTACCGCAACCCGGCCGAGATCGCCGAGGTCGCGGCCAAGGTGCTGGCGCTGGCCGCGCCGGGCACGCCCTCGCCGAGCGCGGTGCGCCACGTCGGCGTGGAGCCGCGCTTCGCGGCGGTCACCGACCCGGCGCCGGAGGCCTTCGGCAAGGCCGCCCGGGCCGAGCTGGAGCACCTGCTGGGCGAGGTGGACGGCACCGTGGCGATCGTGGTGCCGATGGACCGCCGGGCCGAGGCGGCGGGCTGGGCCGAGGGCCTGGGCGAGCGCGTGGTGGCGCTGGGCAGCCTGGAGGCCAAGGGCCTGGAGTACGACGCGACGGTGGTCGCCGACCCGACCGGCATCGCCGGCGAGTCGGAGGCCGGCCTGCGGGTGCTGTACGTGGCGCTGACCCGGGCGACCCAGCGGCTGACCGTGCTGTCCGGCCCGGACGACCTGCCGGACGCGGCGGGGGTGCCCGCGCTGCTGCACGGCTGACCCGTCCATGACGAAGGCCCCTCACCGCCGGTGAGGGGCCTTCAGACGTTTAGTACACCGACCCGCCATGCTCGCCTCGCGGCAAGTGGTCCCTCTAAGGGACGAAGGTTGGGCCCGGGGGCTTGGATCGAGCCGGTGCCTGTCCAATGTAACGCATCGGCCCGGAGAGGCAAGGAGTGGACGGCGGAAGAGCGCGGCCGGTCGGGTCGGGTTGTCGGATCCGCACACTCAATGAACGTTATTTCTGGCAAGCCCCTGGAAGGTGCGACGATCGAGGTCTAGCATGCGCAGGCGATGCCTTTCAACAAAATGTTGAGCCTGCGGGACAGACGGAAGAAGGATGCGTCGATGGCGACGGTGCCCAGTGTCTCCAACTCGATCACGGTGCGACTGGAGGTCCCGGCCCGCGGCAACGCGGTCAGCGCGATCACCACGGCCGTGGAGTCCTCCGGCGGATCGGTGACCGGTCTCGACGTCACGGCTTCCGGCCTGGAGGCGCTGCGGATCGACGTGACCGTGGCGGCCTCCTCGGTCGCGCACGGTGAGGAGATCGTCGAGAAGCTGCGGGCGATCGACGGCGTGTCGATCGGCAAGGTCTCGGACCGCACCTTCCTGATGCACCTCGGCGGCAAGATCGAGATGTCCTCGAAGCTGCCGATCCGCAACCGTGACGACCTCAGCATGATCTACACCCCGGGTGTCGCCCGGGTCTGCATGGCGATCGCCGAGAACCCCGAGGACGCCCGCCGGCTGACCATCAAGCGCAACAGCGTCGCGGTGGTCACCGACGGCTCGGCGGTGCTGGGCCTGGGCAACATCGGCCCGGCGGCCGCGCTGCCCGTCATGGAGGGCAAGGCGGCCCTGTTCAAGCGCTTCGCCGGGATCGACGCCTGGCCGATCTGCCTGGACACCCAGGACACCGACGAGATCGTCGCCATCGTCAAGGCGATCGCCCCGGGCTTCGCCGGCATCAACCTGGAGGACATCTCCGCGCCGCGCTGCTTCGAGATCGAGGCCCGGCTGCGCGAGGCCCTGGACATCCCGGTCTTCCACGACGACCAGCACGGCACCGCGATCGTGGTGCTGGCCGCCCTCACCAACGCGCTGAAGGTGGTCGGCAAGGAGATCGGCGACATCCGCGTGGTGATGTCGGGCGCGGGCGCCGCCGGCACCGCGATCCTCAAGCTGCTGCTGGCCGCCGGCGTCGAGCACGCCACCGTCGCGGACGTGCACGGCGTGGTCCACCTGGGCCGTGACGACCTCAACGACAGCCTGCGCTGGATCGCCGAGCACACCAACCGCTCGGGCCGCACCGGCAGCCTCAAGGAGGCCGTGGCGGGCGCGGACGTGTTCATCGGCGTCTCGGCCCCGAACGTCCTGGACGGCGACGACCTGGCCACCATGGCCGACCAGGCCATCGTGTTCGCGCTGGCCAACCCGGACCCGGAGGTCGACCCGGCCGTCGCCCGGCAGACCGCCGCCGTGGTCGCCACCGGCCGCAGCGACTTCCCGAACCAGATCAACAACGTGCTGGTCTTCCCGGGCGTCTTCCGCGGCCTGCTGGACGCCCAGAGCCGCACGGTCAACACCGAGATGATGATCGCCGCCGCCCGGGCGCTGGCCACCACCGTCGGCGACGACGAGCTGAACGCCAACTACATCATCCCGAGCGTCTTCAACAAGGACGTCGCCAAGACCGTCGCCGCCGCGGTGCGCGAAGCCGCCCTGGCCGACGCCCAGGCGCCCGCCCCGGCCCGTCCGACCCCCGGCATCGTCGGCACCCTCGACACCGCCTCGTTCCCCACCGTCAAGCTCTGACGACCCGTCCCGACGACGTGTCGCCGATCGGTCAAATGTCCGATTAGCGGCCATACTCGCCCAAGCCCGCCCCGAACCCTTGCGACACAAGGGCGAGGGGCGTGTTTGGGCTTGTCGTGCCTAGGGCGTACGGTAGCCCTGCACGGGGCAGGCGTGTCCGACAAGTACGGAACGTCCCCCTGGTCTTCCGGCGTGTCGTCCTGACCGCCGCCCGCGCCCGGTCCGCCGGAGCCGACGGAGCGTCACACCTCCAACGTGCGGGCGATGTTCGGGTGGCTCGGCCGGGGCCCGATTGGCTTTCTCGGGGCCGGTCGGGGCAGGATTCGTTCCCAGGCGGGCGGGCCTTTCGAAGGCTCCGGCGCGCGGCATCGGGTGCGGACCCGGCCTGCGACCACGCATTGCCTGCATGAGCACAGTGTGCGGACCTGCGGCCCATCCGGGTGCCCCCCGGTGGGAGCACCGATGGGCCCCCGCACACCGCAAGCGAACAGACCACAGGAGTACACATGAACCGCAGTGAGCTGGTGGCCGCGCTGTCCGAGCGCGCCGAGGTGACCCGCAAGGACGCCGACGCCGTTCTGGCCGCCTTCGCCGAGATCGTCGGCGAGGTCGTCGCCAAGGGCGACGAGAAGGTCACCATCCCCGGTTTCCTGACCTTCGAGCGCACCCACCGCGCTGCCCGCACCGCCCGCAACCCGCAGACCGGCGAGCCGATCCAGATCGCGGCCGGCTACAGCGCCAAGGTGAGCGCCGGCTCCAAGCTGAAGGAAGCCGCCAAGGGCATCTGCCGCGAACCAGCAAGGAGCACCCCCGTGACCACGTCGACCGCGGCCGCCGTCCACACGGGCCTGGCGGCCGCCCGCGCCACCGGTCTGAACACGG
>NZ_JBSFGK010000125.1:0-18538 GCF_053596495.1 Kitasatospora sp. NPDC001683 | reverse complement strand
CGGTAAGCCGTGTGCGGGAAAACCGCACGCACGGATTGAAAGGGGACGGAGGAACCGGGCCCGGCAGGGCACCGCGCCTCCAACTACCAATGACGACAGTACGAACGGTGCGGCTGCCCGAGGTCACCCTCGCCTACCGCGAGAGCGGACGCCCCGACGGCCCGCCGCTGGTGCTGCTGCACGGCCTCGGCGAGCGCGCCGCCGACTGGGACGCGGTGCTGCCCGACCTCGCGCCCCGCCACCACGTGTACGCGCTCGACCTGCGCGGCCACGGCGACAGCGGCCGCACCGCCACGTACAGCCTGGAGGCGATGCGCGGCGACGTGCTCGCCTTCCTCGACGCGCTCGGCCTGGACCGGGTCGACCTGCTCGGCCACTCGATGGGCGGCGCCGTCGCCTACCTGCTCGCCCAGACCGCGCCCGAGCGGATCGACCGGCTGGTCCTGGAGGAGATCCCCGCCCTGTACCCGCGTCCGTCGAGCGTGCCGCCGGAGGGCGCGGAGGAACCGGCGCACTTCGACTGGGCGATGGTGCGGGCCGTCAAGGCGCAGCTCGACACCCCCGACCCGGCCTGGCGGGAAGGGCTGACCCGGATCACCGCCCCCACCCTGGCAGTGGCGGGCGGGGCCACCAGCCACGTCCCGCAGGAGCGGATCGCCGAACTCGCCCGGCTCGTCCCGGACTGCCGCCTGGTCACCATCGAGGCCGGGCACCTGGTCCACAGCGCCCGCCCGGCCGAGTTCATCGCGGCCGTGGCGCCGTTCCTGGAAGCCTGAGCCGGGGCGCCGGAGGCCGGACGCGGGATACCGGGACGCCGGACGTCGGGATGCCGGGACACCGCGCACCAGCACGGCGCACTGTCACCCGAAGACGATCGCGCGGCCGGTGGCCAGGCTGGCCCGGCAGGCCTGGTACAGCTGGTGCCAGGTGAAGACCTCGGGCTCGAACGGGTCGTCCCCCGGCAACGCGTCCAACCGGGCCGACTCCGCCGGGTCGAGCGAGCCGTCGGCGGCCAGCCGTATACCGAGCGCCGCGGCGAACCCCTGGAGCTCGGCGAGCAGGGCGCCGCTGGAGCCCACCATGCCGGCGCCGGGCACACCGGCCTCCTCCGGGAGGAAGAGCGGATCCTCGAACTCCGCGGGTACGTAGTAGCCCTCGTGGTCGGCGTGGCAGAGCAGGTGTGAGTCGAACATGACCGTCTCGTCGTCGACCCGTTCCAGGTCCTCCTCGTACTGCTCGCGGCTGACCCCGCGCGCGCCGGTGACCGGCTCGCCCAGCCGGTGCAGCACGTACACCCGCCGCAGCCCGGACAGGTAGCTGTACGGGAAGCCCGCCGAGAAGGCCCCGGCGGCGTCCAACGGAGCGGCCGGCTCCCGCCAGACCACGCCCTCGGCCGCCAGCGCCCGGTGCAGCACCTCGGCCTCGTCCCGCATGTCCGGGGTGCTGAGCGCCCCCACACTGATCGACAGTCCCATGCCGCGGAATCTAGCGCAGCCCTCCGACAATCGCCCTCAGACCCCCTGCTCGGCGGGGAGCCGCCCGCTGCGCACCGCCGCGACCAGCTCGGCGTGATCGGCCTCGGTGCGGTCCGCGTAGGCGACGGCGAAGGCGGCCACCGCCTCGTCCAGCGCCTCGCCCTTGCCGCAGTATCCGGCCAGCAGACCGGGGTCGGCGGTGTGGGCGTGTGCCCGGGCGAGCAGCGCGCCGGTGATCCGGCCGTAGTCGTCCAACTGGGTCGGCAGCAGCGCGGCCGGATCGACGCTGCCCTTGCGGTTGCGGAACTGCCGTACCTGGTAGGGGAGTCCATCGACGGTGGTCCAGCCGAGCAGGGTGTCGCTGACCACCTGCATGTGCTTCTGGCCGAGCACCACGCGCCGGCCCTCGTGCTCCTCCCGCCGCTGCCCGCGCTCGTCGAGGTACGGCACCAGCACGGACGGCCGGGCCTCCTTCACCTGCAGCACAAGCGGCTGGTCACGGTGGTCGGTGAGCAGCACGACGTACGAGCGGGTGCCGACGCTGCCGGTGCCGACCACCCGGAACGCCACGTCCTGCACCCGGTAGCGGGACAGCAAGGTGCGCACTTCGGCGGGCACCGTCGCCACGTACGGGCCGAGCGCCTCGGCCACCGCGCGGGCAGTCGCGTCGGTGACCTGGGTGAGCACCGGCGGAGCGGCCGTGAAGCGCCAACCACCGTCCGCGGTGCGGATGGTGCTGCGGGCGGCGAACCGGGCACTGGTGTTGCCGAGTGCCTTCGCGCCGACCTTCCGCAGCACCTCGGCGAGGTCGTGCGCCTCGGCGAAGGAAACCAACTGCTCGTCCGCCACGGCGTTCCAGGCGTCCAGGGCGGGCAGCTCGGCGAGCGTGCGCAGGGTGCGGCGGTAGGAGCCGGCCGCGTGCTGGGCGGCCGCGCGGGCGGTGGTCTCGCTCGCCCCGGTCTCCCGGCCGGCCAGCACCAGGCTGGTGGCGAGTCGCTTGAGGTCCCACTCCCAGGGGCCGGGCACGGTCTCGTCGAAGTCGTTGATGTCCATGGCGAGTTGGCCGCGCGCATCGCCGTACAGCCCGAAGTTCGCCGCGTGGGCGTCCCCGCACAGCTGCGCCGTGACGCCGGTCACCGGCGTGCCCGCGAGGTCGGCGGCCATCAGCCCGGCCGACCCGCGCAGGAAGGCGAACGGCGTGGCGGCCATCCGGCCCACCCTGATCGGCACCAGCGCCGGGATCCGGCCCGCGTTGGAGGCCTCGATCGCCGCCACCGCCGTGGGCCGGCCGGCCGCGGGCGCGAACTCCGCGTGCCGCTCCCGGGGGACCCGCCCCCGCAGTGCCTTCCCCTGCTCCCGCGCCCGCTGCGCCCGGCCGTCCGGCCCGGTCGCGAACCCGGGGACGCTGAACTTCCGCCGCTCGCTGGTGTTGCCGTTGTCCGTCACTGTTCCCCGTCCGCTCGGCTCGCTCGAACTCCTGCCCGTGACGTGCACTGATGGCTCGTCAGGTGGATTGACGTCCGGCGTCGCGCGGTGGTTCCTGGGGGTGCGGATGTGACAGGCGGGGCCGCACGTAGCCTGGGGCGGGTGAACGATCTCCGGAGGGCCCTGACTGCCCGACTCCTCGCCGCCGCTGCCGCGTTGCTCACGGTAGTGGCCGGGCTGGGCGTACGCGCCGCGATGTCCGGCGAAACGGCCAAGTACGCGGGCGACGCGCTCTACACCGTCCTCGTCTATGCCCTGGTGGTACTGGTCGCGCCGAGGGTACGCCCGGGGCGGGCCGCGCTGGTGGCGGCCGGGGTGAGCTGGGCGGTGGAGCTGTTCCAGGCCACCGGGCTGCCGGACGCGTGGGGGCGGCGCAGCGGGTTGGTGCACCTGGTGCTCGGCTCGACCTTCAACCCGCCGGACCTGTTCTGGTACCTGGCCGGCGCGGCCGGCGCCGCACTGCTGCACCGGGTGCTGCGGGCCGGTCGGACCGCGGCACCCGGTCGCTGACTTAGTGTCAGAGCGGAAGCAGATCAGGCCGCTTCGGCTCGACGTGGTCACCCGAGGACTCGCCGCGCAGGCGGCGGCCGACCCAGGGGATCAGGTGCTCGCGGGCCCACTGGAGGTTCTCGCGCCGCTGGTCGGCGGGGGACAGGACGCGGGCGGTCGGCCACGGGGCTTCCGGGTCGTCCTCGGTGCGCAGACCCAGCGAGCGGGCGGCCAGCAGGGCGACCCGCTGGTGGCCCTCGGGGGACAGGTGCAGTCGGTCCTCGCTCCAGGCGCGGCGGTCCTGCACCGCGCGCAGCGACCACAGGTCGGCCACCTTGCAGTCGTAGCGGTCGGCGACCGCCCGCATGTGGCCGTTGTAGGTCGCGATCTTGCCGCGCAGGTGCTTGAGCAGCGGCACCTCGCGGGTGTCGAAGCCGGTGCAGATCAGCACCGTCCCGGCGTTCTCGGCGAGTTGGGCGATGGCGGCCTCGAAGCGCTCGGCCACCTCGTCCGGGTCGCTGCCGGGCCGCAGGATGTCGTTGCCGCCGGCGCAGAAGGTGACCAGGTCGGGCTGGAGCCGACGGACCTGCGGCACCTGCTCGGCCACGATCTGGTCCAGCAGCCGTCCGCGCACCGCCAGGTTGGCGTAGCGGAACCCGCCCGGCGGCCGGCCCTCGGCGAGCATCCCGGCCAGGCGGTCGGCCCAGCCGGCGAAGGCGCCGTCGACACCGGGGTCGTTCAGCCCCTCGGTGAAGCTGTCCCCGAGGGCGGCGTAGGAACTGAGGTCAAGGGTCTCCTGGAGGTTCGGCATGAAAGAGATAGTTCACCCATTCAAGTGACCTACGCCACCGTAGGTGACCCCGACGGCACGTGAGATGGGCCACGTAGCATGCGCAGCCCCTCCGCGACCCCTCCAGGGCCCCTCCGAGGCCGCCCACACCGCTGCGCCGCCTCGGAGCGCCGGGGCGCGGAAAGCACAAGATCCGCGCCCCCTTCCGCTTTCCGGTCCGTCCGGCCGATGCTCGAAGTACGGCGCGCCGCACCGGCCGCCCTTCCTGCTGGGGGAAGAACACACCAGGACCGTTTCCTCCCCCGGCTGAAGCCGGGGCTATCCACGGAGGTATCAGATGAACCTCTCCGAGAACTGGACCGTCGACGACCGCTGCACCAACTGCGACGTGGCCCGGCAGCTCGCGCCCGACCTGATCCGCGAGCGCGACCGCAAGTCCGAGCTGATCCGCCAGCCGCGCGACGAGGCCGAGCAGCGGCAACTGCTCGCCGCGGCCCACGCCTGCCCGACCCGCTCGATCCGCCCCGGCACCGGCCGGCTCGACCCGGCCGGTGACCCGTTCCCGCTGGCGCTGGACGAGGACGGGGCGGTGCTGCTGCTCGGCCACAACTCCCGGCGGACGGCGGGCGCCAACTCCTACCTCTGCCGCCGGCCCACCGGCTGGGTGATGGTCGACACGCCCCGCTACGGCGAGGCGCTCGCCGCCCGCTACCAGGCGCTCGGCCCGGTCACCGACGTCCTGCTCACCCACCGCGACCACGCCGCGCACGGCCGGGCGTACGCCGACCGGCTCGGCGCCCGGCTGTGGATCCACGAGGGCGACCTCGCCGCCGCTCCCGACGCTGACGAAGTGCTGCGCGGCACCGAACCGGTGGAGATCTCGCCCGGCCTGATCGCCCATCCGTTCCCCGGCCACACCCTGGGCAGCGTGCTGTACGTCGCCGACCAGCGCTACTGCTTCAGCGGCGACAGCCTGTACTGGTCCCGCACCAACCAGGACATCGAGGTGCAGGAGGCGGTGACCTGGTACTCGATCGAGGAGCAGTCCGCCTCGCTGGACCGCAGCCTGGACGCGCTGCGCTTCGAGTGGCTGCTGCCGGGCCACGGCGACAAGCACCGGATGCCCGCAGAGGAGGCGGACCGGCGGCTGCGCGAGCTCGCCGTCCGCGCCCGGGCGCTGCGGACCGAACCGGTGGACTTCGCCGCGGTGCGCTGGTAATCCCCGACGGCAATCCCCGACGGTACGGCCGCCGTGCGCCGGGGCTCGCGCCGGGTGCGCGGGGGGTTGCGCCCACCGGGGGCGCCCGCGCGGGTGTGCGAGCGGGAGGGACGGGGCAGCCGCCCCTGGAGCAACGCGCACTCCAACTCCCCGCGATCCGAGGACGGTTCAGCAATGCCCACGCACACCCCGGCGCGTACGGCGCGGCCCCGGCGCTACCTGATGTGCCGGCCGACGTACTTCACGGTGGACTACGCGATCAACCCGTGGATGGACCCGGCGCAGCCGACCGACACCGAGCTCGCCATCCGCCAGTGGGAGCGGCTGCACCGGACGTACCGCCGCCTCGGTCACACCGTCGAGCTGATCGACCCGGTGCCCGGCCTGCCCGACATGGTGTACGCCGCCAACGGCGCGACCGTGCTGGACGGCCGGGCCCTGGTGGCGACCTTCCGGCACCCCGAGCGGGCTGCCGAGTCCGAGGCCTACCAGGCCTGGTTCCGCCTGCACGGCTACCGCGCGGTGCGCCGCGCCGGGCACGTCAACGAGGGCGAGGGCGACCACCTGGTGGTCGGCCGCCGGGTGCTCGCCGGGACGGGCTTCCGCACCTCGCGGGCCGCGCACGCCGAGGCGCAGGAGCTGTTCGGCGTGCCGGTGGTCAGCCTGACCCTGGTCGACCCGCGCTTCTACCACCTGGACACCGCACTGGCCGTCCTCGCCGACGACCACGTCATGTACTACCCGGAGGCCTTCGACTCCGACAGCCGCTCGGTGCTGCGCGCCCTCTACCCGGACGCGATCCTCGCCGACCGCGCCGACGCCGAGGTGTTCGGGCTCAACGCGGTCTCGGACGGCCGCCGGGTGCTGCTTCCGGAGGCGGCCAAGAACCTCGCGGGCCGGCTCGTCGAGCACGGCTACGAGCCGATCCCGGTGGACGTCTCCGAGTTGCTCAAGGGCGGCGGCGGGGCGAAGTGCTGCACTCTCGAGCTCAGGACTTGACCAGTAGCACCTCGAGGGTGCGCGGCCCGTGCACCCCCTCGACCCGATCCAGCTCGATGTCGCTGGTCGCCGACGGCCCGGAGATCCAGGTCTGCGGGCGCGCCGGGTCGAGCCGGGGCAGCGCCAGAGGGACGGAGGCGACGACCTGTTCGGGTGCCCGGACCACGCAGACGTGGTGGTCCGGGACGAGCGAGAGCAGCCGCCGGCCCTGACCGGGCCCGGCGTCCAGCACGATCGTCCCGGTCTCGGCGATCGCCAGTGCGCAACCGGTGACCACGCTGTCCACGGCGTCCAGTCGGGCGGCGGTGAGGCTGCCGTCGTCCGGCAGCAGCTCGACGTCACCGACGGCCGAGAGCCACGAGGCCGGCAGCCCGGCGGGCAGGGCGACCGTGCGGCTGCCGCGCGCCGCCAGCAACTCGGCGATGCGGTCCGGGAGTTCCGCCTCGGTGCAGCGGTGCACCAGGGCCCGGTAGTCGGCCAGGTTGCGGTGCAGCAGGTCGAGCAGCGCCACCGGATCGTCCGCGGGGGCGTGGGCGCTCAAGTAGCCTCGTGGCAGGGGCGGTTCAGCGACCTCGCCGGCGTCACCGAGCGCGGCCCGGATCCGGCCGAGGATCAACTCCCTTGACGTCATGCGCGGTTCCTCCGCCACCAGTCGCGGAACGGCTCGGCCGGAACCTCCGGCAGGTCCCGGCTGTCGGTCCAGGCCCGCCCGGGCCCGGGCAGCCGGCGCGGGTGCAGCGCGCGGGTGCGCCCGGCCAGCCGTTCGGCGGCCGCGAGCGCCGCCGGGTGGTCCAGCACGTACCCGGCGGCAGCCATCGCGGCCCGCTCCAGCGGGTGCCCGCCCTGCTCGGCGACCCGCTCGCGCAGGTGCACCAGCACCTCGGGGATGTCGATCGCCACCGGGCAGACCTCGTAGCAGGCCCCGCAGAGCGAGGAGGCGTACGGCAGCGAGGCGTCCACCGGGCTGCTGGTGCCGCGCAGTTGGGGATTGAGGATGGCGCCGATCGGGCCCGGGTAGACCGAGCCGTACGCGTGCCCGCCGGCCCGCTCGTACACCGGGCAGACGTTGAGGCAGGCCGAGCAGCGGATGCAGCGCAGCGCCTGGCGGCCGACCTGGTCGGCCAGCGCGGCGGTGCGCCCGTTGTCCAGCAGCACCAGGTGGAACTCGGACGGGCCGTCGTCCTCCGTCGTCCCGGTCCACAGCGAGGTGTAGGGGTTCATCCGTTCGGCGGTGGAGGAGCGGGGGAGCAGCTGGAGGAAGACCTCGAGGTCCCGCCAGGTCGGTACGACCTTCTCGATGCCGACCACGGAGATCAGGGTGCGCGGCAGGGTGAGGCACATCCGGCCGTTGCCCTCGGACTCGACCACCACCAGGGTGCCGGTCTCGGCGACCATGAAGTTGGCGCCGGAGACTGCCACTCGGGCGCGCAGGAACTTCTCCCGCAGGTGCAGGCGGGCGGCCTCGGCGAGTTCGGCGGGGGAGTCGGTCAGGCCCTCGGGCGCCGGGCGGCCCCAGGCGGCCATCCGGTCGGCGAAGATCTCCCGGATCTCGGCGCGGTTGCGGTGGATCGCCGGCACCAGGATGTGCGAGGGGCGGTCGTCGCCCAACTGCACGATCAGTTCCGCGAGATCGGTCTCGTAGGCGGTGATCCCCTCGGCGGCGAGCGCCTCGTTCAGCCCGATCTCCTGGGTGGCCATCGACTTGACCTTGACCACCTCGCGCTTTTCGATGTCGCTGTCTCCGGTGGCCCGGATCAGCCCGGCGACGATCCGGTTGGCCTCCTCGGCGTCCGCCGCCCAGTGCACGGTGCCGCCGGCCGCGGTGACGGACTCCTCCAACTGCACCAGGTAGCGGTCGAGATGGCGCAGGGTGTGGTCCTTGATCGCCTTCCCGGCGGCGCGCAGCTCGGCCCAGTCCGGGAGTTCGGCGACGGCCCGGGCCCGCTTGTCGCGGATGGTGTGGGTGGCGTGCCGCAGGTTGGCGCGCAACTGCCCGTCCCGCACCGCGCGGGCGGCGGCCTGCGGGAAGGCGGGCATGCCGAGGAACGTACCGTTCACGAGGGCCTCCAGGGGTGCTCCTCGGTGCTGGCCAGGATCTCCGCGAGGTGCAGCGGCCGCAGCGCGTCCCCCCGGCGGCGCAGGGTGCCGCCGAGGTGCAGCAGGCAGGAGTTGTCGGCGCCGCAGAGCACCTGGGCGCCGGTGCCGAGGGCGTTGGCGAGCTTGTCCTCGGCCATCGCCGCCGAGACGGCCGCGTTCTTGACGGCGAAGGTCCCGCCGAAGCCGCAGCACTCCTGCGCGCCCGGTAGCTCCAGCAGCTCCAACCCCTTGACGGCGCGCAGCAGTCGCAGCGGCCGCTCGCCCAGCCCGAGCATCCGCAGGCCGTGGCAGGAGGGGTGGTAGGTGACGGAGTACGGGAAGTAGGCGCCGACGTCCTCGACGCCGAGCACGTCGACCAGGAACTCGGTGAGTTCGACCACCCGGGGCGCCAACGCGGTGGCGGCGTCGGTGAGTTCGCTGCCCCGTCGCTCGGCGGCGGCCCGGGCGCCGATCCGCGGGTAGTTGTCCCGGACCATCGCCACGCAGGAGCCGGAGGGCGTCACCACGTGGTCGTACCCGGCGAAGGCGCGGGCCGTTCGCCGTACCAGCGGCTCACAGGCCCGGCGGTAGCCGGTGTTGTACTGCGGCTGCCCGCAGCAGGTCTGCCCGGCGGGGAAGTCCACCGTCACACCGAGGCGTTCCAGCAGCCGCACGGTGGCGACCGCCGTGGCGGGGAACAGCGCGTCGTTGACGCAGGTGGCGAACAGCGCGACCCGCAAGGCGAGCTCCCTCCATCGAATCACCCCGAAACGGCACCGGCCCGTCCGTGATCGTAACGGGTGGACCGGCGCCGATGAAGGGACCCGGGAAGGGAATCCGTCGAGGATCAGCGGATCAGCGGATCAGAAGGGCAGAGGATCAGGCGCCGAGCCAGAGGTCCGGGCCGAACACCTCGTAGTGGATGTCCGCCGCCGGGACGCCCGCCGCGAGCAGCTGGCCGCGCACGGCGCGCAGGAAGGGCAGCGGGCCGCACAGGTAGGCGGTGGTGCCGGCCGGGATCTCGACGGTCGACAGGTCGACCAGGCCGGTGCGCTCGGCCGGCCACTCGCCGAGCGGCTGCTCGTAGAAGACGTGGGCGGTGGCGTTGGCCAGCTTGGCGGTCAGCTGCTCCAGGTCGGCGCGGAAGGCGTGGCTGAGCTGGTCGCGGTCGCCGTGCACCGAGACGACCTGGCGGGTGGAGCCGGTGGCGGCCAGGTGGTCGAGCATCGCGGTCATCGGGGTGTTGCCGATGCCGGCGGAGGCGAGCAGCACCGGGCCGTCGCCCTCGGCGAGGAAGATGTCACCCAGCGGGGGCGCCAGCTCGACGGTGTCGCCGGCGTGCAGGTGGTCGTGGAGGTGGCCGGAGACCTCGCCGTCGCGCTTGACGCTGAAGCGCAGGGCGTCGTCGGCGCCGCCGGAGAGGCTGTACTGGCGGATCTGGTGGGCGCCGTCGGCCAGTTCGGTGCGCACCGAGACGTACTGGCCGGGGCGGGAGGCCGGGACGGCGCGGCCGTCGGCCGGGCGGACCAGGTAGGTGGTGACGGTCTCGGTCTCCTGGTGGCGGGCGACCACGGTGTACGGCCGCCACAGGTCGGCCGGGTCGCCGCCGGCCGCGGCCTCGGCGCGCAGCCGCTGCTCGATGGCCATCAGGGCGTTGGCCATCAGCCAGTAGACCTCGTCCCAGGCGGCGGCCACCTCGGGGGTGACGGCCTCGCCGAGCACCTCGACGATCGCGGCGAACAGGTGCTCGTGGACGACCTTGTACTGCTCGTTGTCGATGCCGACCGAGACGTGCTTGTGGGCGATCCGCGCGAGCATCGCGTCCGGCCGCTGGTCGGGGTCGGCGATCAGCGCGGAGGCGAAGGCGGCTATCGAGCCGGCCAGCGCCTCGCGCTGGGTGCCGTTGGCCTGGTTGCCCCGGTTGAACAGGTCGCGCAGCAGTTCCGGGTGCGCGGCGAACAGCCGGTCGTAGAAGCGCGGGGTGATGTCACCGATCGCGCCGCCCACGATGGGCAGGGTGACCTCGACGACCTCGGCGGACTTCGCGGACAGCATCAGAGGAGCTCCTGACTGGTGACTGATAACTGGTATCTGAGATTCGCATTAAAGGCCGTGGGCGCCGACTGACCCCCGGGGGGGGGATGGGGTCAGTCGGCGGGTCTGGCGGTGAGGCCGAGCAGCACCGGCCCGGTGGGGGAGGCCACCAGGTCGTCGATGCTGAGCGGGTCGAGCGCGGCGAAGAACGCCTCCTGTGCGGTGCGCAGCGCCCCGCGCAGCCGGCAGGCGGCCCGCAGCGGGCACGGCGGGTCGTCCTCACAGCCGACCACGTCGCCGACGCCCTCGAGCTCGCGCAGCAGCAGGCCGAGCGAACCGGTCCGCCCGGCGAAGGTGATCATCAGCCCGCCGCCGCGTCCGCGCCGGGCCTCCACCACCCCGAGGTGCTGCAGCCTGCTGACCACCTTGGCCGCGTGGGTGTACGGCACGCCGACCGACTCGGCCACCTCGCGGGTGGTCGGGTTCTCGCCCTCGCCGAGAACGGCGAGCCGCATGGCGATGCGGAGGGCGATGTCGGTGCTCTTGGTCAGCCTCACGAATCGAACGCTAACCAATGCGACTCCACAACTCCAATTTGCCGCCCGATCCCGACTGAGACCCTGGTCACGTCGCCGGTAGGTCCGGGCGGGACCTCACCTCTGGACGAAGTATCCGATCCGGACGTACAGTCCATGCATGCCTGCCGAAACCCCCGACCCGCGCGTGCGGACCTGGTCGCCGGTCTGCCGCGCGGTGGCCCTGCTGCTCGGGCCCTACGCCGAGGTGGTGCTGCACGACACCGCCACCGACCGGGTGCTGGCCATCTGGAACCCGATGACCCCCCGCGCCCCCGGCGACCCGTCCCTGCTCGGCGAACTGGACGGGCTGGACCCGTCCGCGCCGGACGTCTACGGGCCGTACGAGAAGCTGCTGCCGGACGGCCGGCGGCTCTCCTCGGTCAGCGCCGTGCTGCGGGACGACGCCGGCAAGCCCTCGGCGGTGCTCTGCGTCAACCTCGACCGCGGCCCGCTGGAACGGGCGGCCGCCCTGCTGGCGAACTTCGCCGCCCCCACCGCCCCCCGCCCCGAGCCGCTGTTCGAACGCGACTGGACGGAGCGGATGAACGACGTGATCGGCGGCCACGTCCGCGCCCAGGGCCGCCCGCTGGAACGCTTCACCCGCGAGGACCGGCTCGCCGTGCTGCGCGAGCTGGACGAGGCCGGGGTGTTCGCCGTCCGCCGCGCCGTCCCCGCCGTCGCCACCGCGCTGCGGATCTCCCGCTCCACCGCCTACGCCCTGCTCGCCGAGCTCAAGCACCCGCCCGTGAAGGACTGAGGACCAGATGACCCAGCTGCCCGACTTCCGGCTCGAAACCTATTTCACCCGCTGGGAGTTCACGGCCCGCCACCACCTCACCGCCTCCGACGCCCAGACCATGACGATGGCCGAACTGCTCGCCCTGGCCGGCCCCGAGGACCGCGAGGCCTGGGACACCCTCGCCCTCGGCTACACCGAGACCTTCGGCGACCCGGGCCTGCGGCAGGCGATCGCCGGGATGTACGAGCGGGTCGAGGCGGACGACGTGATCTGCTTCGGCGGTGCCCAGGAGGGCATCAACCTCGCCATGCAGGTGCTGCTCGAACCGGGCGACCACGCGGTGGTGCTGACCCCCAACTACCAGTCGGCGGAGACCATTCCGCTCTCCCTCTGCGAGGTCACCGGCGTCGCGCTGGACGAGCGGCAGGACTGGGCGCTCGACCTGGACGCGGTCGAGGCGGCGCTGCGGCCCAACACCAAGGTGCTCTCGGTCAACTTCCCGAACAACCCGACCGGCACGCTGATCCCCGCCGCCGACTTCGCCCGGCTGGCCGAACTGTGCGAGGAGCGCGGCATCCGGCTGTTCTCGGACGAGGTCTACCGCGGCCTGGAACGCGACCCGGCCCGCGCCCTGCCGCAGGCCGCCGACCTCTCGGCGACGGCGCTCTCGCTCAACGTGACCTCCAAGTCGCTCGGCCTGCCCGGCCTGCGGATCGGTTGGATCGCCTGCCGGGACCGCGAGCTGCGTACCCGCCTGGAGCGAGCCAAGCACTACACCACGATCTGCAACTCGGCCCCCAGCGAGGTGCTGGCCAGGATCGCGATCACCGCCCGGGAACGGATCCTGGCGCGCAACCGGGGCATCGTCGCGGAGAACCTGCCGCGGTTCGACGCCTTCTTCGCCGAGTTCCCCGAGCTCTTCGACTGGCGGGCCCCGGAGGGCGGCTGCGTCGCCTACCCGCGCTACCGCGGCGCGGACGGCGTGGAGGACTTCTGCACGGCCCTGGTCGAGCAGGCCGGCGTGCTGTTGATGCCCGCGAGCATGTTCCGCTCCGAGCTCACCCCCACCCCCACCGACCGCTTCCGGATCGGCGTCGGCCGCCGCGACCCCGGACCGGCCCTGGACGCCTTCGCCGACTGGCTGCGCAAGCGGCGCTGAGCCGTCCGAAGCGGACAGCCGGGGCGCCGATCGGCACCCCGGCTGTTTCCGCGGGTGCGGTCAGAGCTTCTGCCAGGCCGGCTTCGCCGCGTAGGTGTCGCGGAAGTAGTCGGCGAGCCTGAGCCGGGAGGCGGCGGCCTCGTCGACCACCACGGTGGCGTGCGGGTGCAACTGCAGCGCCGAGGCGGGGACGGCCGCGGCCAGCGGGCCCTCGACGGCCAGGGCGACGGCCTCGGCCTTGGCCTCGCCGGTGGCCAGCAGGACCAGGTGGCGGGCCTCCAGGATGGTGCCGATGCCCTGGGTGATGACGTGGTGCGGGACCTCGTCGATGCTGTCGAAGAAGCGGGCGTTGTCCACCCGGGTCTGCCGGGTCAGGGTCTTGATCCGGGTCCGGGAGGCGAGCGAGGAGCAGGGCTCGTTGAAGCCGATGTGGCCGTCCGTGCCGATGCCGAGCAGCTGCAGGTCCACGCCGCCGGCCTCGGCCAGCGCGCGGTCGTAGGCGGTGGCGGCCGCGGCGATGTCGGCCGCGTTGCCGTCCGGGCCCAGGAAGGAGTCCTCGGTCAGGCCGAGCGGCTCGACGACCTCGCGCAGCACCACCGAGCGGTAGGACTCCGGGTGGCCGGCGGGCAGGCCGACGTACTCGTCCAGCTGGCAGATCCGCGCCCGGGAGGCGTCCAGGCGGCCGTCCCGGACCCGCTCGGCGAGGGACTGGTAGATCGGCAGCGGGGTCGAGCCGGTCGCGACACCGAGCAGGGCGTCGGGCTTGTCGGTCAGCAGATCGGTGATCGCCGCGGCGATGAGTTCGCCGGCCGCTGAGGCGTCAGGGACGATCACGATTTCCATACTGGGTCCACCGTTCTGAGGCGAGTCTGAGGTCTAGACCTCCGAGGTCTAGACCAGTTTGCCGTGAACGGGCTCCCAGGTCCACCCGGGGGCGGTGCCGGGGCTCGGGCGTCATGCCTGGTGGCGGCTCGGTGGGGCCTGACGTGCGAAGAGCCGGGGCCTCGAAAGGCCCCGGCTCCCTGCGCCCTGTCGTACGGGCTGCCCTGTCCTACGGTTGCCGTTCCACCGGTGAACGGCCGGGGGTCCTGACCTGCTGGATCAGAACGGGTTGGTACAGGTGGTCACCTGCTTGCTGGCGTCCAGCGCCGGGCCGGCGGTGGCGCAGACGATGCGGGGGGCGATGGCGGTGACGCGCGGGGTGGTGGCCTGGGCCGGGCCGAGTCGGACGGCGGTCGCGCTGGCGACCGTCTCCCACGGGCTGCCCCAGGCCTGCTGGGTGCGCACCTCTACCTGAACCATCGTCAACTGGGTGGGGTCCGCGTTGACCTGGGCGATGCCGACGATGCCGTCACCGTCGACCTGGTGCGTGATGCAGGGGCGGTTGAGCACCGTGGCGCAGGCGACGGTGCCGGCCTCGGACGTCGCCGTGGCGGCCATGGCGGGGGCAGTCGACAGCCCTGCGATCCCTGCCACCGTCATCATCACGGCTGCAATCCGAGTGCGCATGATCTGAACCTCCTTGGAAATTAAGGGAATCTCACTCCTTGAGATGAGTCTTGCACACATCATGGAATCGGTGAGTGTGCGTTGCGTCACACCCATGGTGACGGTTCAACTACTGGCTGCAATCATTCGCCGAATGTTCAGCGCACGGACAACTTCCGGTCTGACGGACGATCAGCTCATGGGCGGCAGGATCATCCGCCGTCCGGCCGTCGCCCCGCCGCCCGCCGGCACCGAGGCGCCGGTCTGGTGGCCGAAGTCGTCCGAGGTCAGGGCCAGGATCGCCCGGGCGATCTCCTCCGGTTCGGCCATCCGCTCCAAGCCCTCGATGTTCGACGGACCGTAGGCCGCCTTGAACTTCGCCCAGGCCGGGTCCGGGATGCCCGGCGGGCGGACGAAGGTGGTGTCCGTGGTGCCGGGGAGGATCGCGTTGATCCTGATGCTCCGCGTCCCGTACGCCAACGCCGCCGCTTTGACCAGACCTTGAATCGCCCTTTTGCTGGCCGTGTACGCGCCGCCGTTCGGCCGGGTCCGCCCGGCGGCCGAGGAGGCGGTGCGGACGCTCACCCCGCGCCGGCCGCGGCGAAGGCCAGCGCGGCCGCCCGGCCGATGCCCGAGGTGGCGCCGGTGATCAGCACCGCCTTGTCGCGGAACCCGCGGTCGCCCCGCTGTCCGTCGTCGGAGCCGTCCGGTCGGCCACTCGGCGCGGCCTGGGCCCGTGCGGCGCCCGGGGTAGCGGCGGCCGCCCCGGCCAGGCCGAGGGCGGAGGCGCCCAGCAGGGCCCGCCGGACCTCCGGACGCGGGCGAAGTCGGGAAGGGGGAAGGGGAGTTGATGTCCATGACCGCCACCCTGGCCGCAGTCGCCCCGCCGCCACCTCGGCCGGCCGGCCGCACCTTCCGGCCGCGCGGACCGGACCGACCGGCCGGCGGGAGGAGTCGCCGTCCTCCCTGAGGCGGAGGGCAACTCCGGGCCGACCTGCCGAGGTTGGCGGTGTTCCTTCACCCGTCCGAGTGGCGCCTTGCCACCCGGACGAATCGGACGGCTACCATCGAGCCGACTCCCACGGAGGGGTAGGCGTGGACACCGTCATCGTGCAACTGCCCGGCCCGGGGCCGGATCCGGCGCCCGGCACGGCACCCGGACTGCTGCGGATGGGCCCGGGCGAGGCCGCGGTGTTCGGGCGCGGCGAGCCCGGGCGGCCGGTCGCCATCCCGCTGCCCGACCAGGGCGTCTCCCGCCGCGCCGGGGAGGTGGTCGCCGCCGAGGACTACTGGCGGCTGTCCAACTTCAGCGCCACCGCCACCTACGTGGTGGAGAACCTCGAGGGCGCGGGGGAGCACATCAAGGTGGCCCCCGGACGCCTCGGCGCGCCCGTCCCGTTCGAGCTCTCCCGCGTCCTGCTGCCCGCCCTCGGCGAACCCGCCGCCTTCAAGGTCTTCGCCCCCCAGCACGCCTACCTGGACGGCCACCCGGCCGGCGCCGACGGCGAGCGCACCGTCAGCCCGTTCGCCCTGGACCCGACCGCCAAGTACTTCCTGGTGCTGCTCGCCCTCTGCGAGCCCCGGCTGCGCTCGCCCTCCACCGCCGCCGTCCCCGGGGTGGCCGACGTCCTGGCCCGGCTGCGCGCCCTGCCCTCCTGCCGGGGGCTGACCCGCTCGGCCGTGAACTACCACATCGACTACCTGGTCGCCACCAAACTGCGGCTGCGCGATCCCTACGAGGAGGGCCCGACGGGCGGCAAGCGCGAGGAACTCGTCGCCCTGGCCCTGAGGTTCGACCTCGTCCGGGAGGAACACCTGGCCCTGCTCCCGCCCCGGCGACCGGTCGACCGGCCGTGAAGCCGGCCGAGCAGCGGGACGCCGACGGGCCCGGCGCCGCCCCGGACGCCGAGCACCCGCAGGAGAAGCCCGTCGCCGCGCGGCCGCCCTTCGACGTCCCCGACGGCTACCCGGTGGCCGGCTACCGCGTCGGCGCCTTCCTCGGCGCGGGCGCCTGGGGCAGCGTCTACGCCGCCGAGGCCCCGGACGGCACCCCGGCCGCCGTCAAACTCCTCGGCCCGGCCCGCTCCAGCCCCGGTCAACGCCGTACCCTGGCCCAGATGGCCGCCGGCGAGCTGCGCTTCAGCCGCCGCGCCGACCACCCCCACCTGATCCGCACCCTCATCGTGGTCACCGTCGAGGACCCCGACCGCCCCGAACTGGACGGCGCCGTCGCCCTGGTGATGGAGCGCGCCGCCCGCAGCCTGCAGGACGTGCTGGCCGCCGCCCGGGCCGGAACGGCGGTGCCCGGCGCCGAGCGGATCCTCACCGAGGTGTGCGCCGGGCTGACCCACATGCACCGGGCGGGCTGGGTGCACGGGGATCTCAAACCGGCCAACATCCTGCTGATGCCCGACGGCACCGCCAAGATCGCCGACTTCGGGCTCACCGCCGAGCTGGAGGGCACCCACGCCTACGCCCCGCCGCTCGGCTCGCCGGACCACGTGCCGCCCGAGTGGTGGTCCCAGCGCACCGGGGCGCGCGGGGTCGCCCTGCGCCCCAGCGCCGACGTCTGGGCCTTCGGGGTGATCGCCCACCAGCTGCTCACCGGCGGGCTGCACCCCTTCCTCGGCGCCACCGCCCGGGCCCGCTCCCTGGCCGCCCAGGCGTACGCGCGCGGCGCGGCCCCGCTGCGGCTGGACCAGGCGCTGCCGGCCCGCTGGCGGCCGGTGGTGGCGGCCTGTCTGGCGGCCGACCGGGAGGAGCGCGCCCGCACCGACCTCACCGCGCTGGTCGCCCGGGCCACCGCCCGTCCGGCCGGGCGCCGCAGGGCCGTCCGGGCCGGTGCCGTCCTGCTGACGTGTGCGGCGGTCCTGCTCGCGCTGACCGGTGGCCCCGAGCCAGCCGGTCCGGTCGCGCACCGCGCCGCGTCGCCGCTGCCCGGGGCGATCCCGGCCGGCTCCGACGTCCCGACGGCCTACCGGGGCATGATCGAGGGCGCCGCCCGGCGCTGCCCCGAGCCGGAGATCACCCCGGTCCTGCTGGCCGCGATGCTCAAGGCGGAGAGCGGCTTCGACCCGAACGCGGCCCGCCCCGAGACCGGTGAGTACGGCATCGCGATGTGGACGCCCGCCGTCTTCGAGGCCTGGTCCAAGGCCGCCAACCACGACGGACCGAAGTCCTACCTGGACCCCGGCGACGCGATCGCCGCGATGGGCAACTACGTCTGCTGGCTCGACCAGCAGCTGAAGCGGCGCGGCTTCACCCACGACCTGCCCGCCCTGGTCACCGCCGCCTACCGCACCAGCGACAAGTCGGTGGCGGCCGCCGGGGGCGTCCCGGATCGGGTCCGCCCGCACGTCGACACGGTGCTCCGCTACCTCGCCGACTACGGCGGGTGACGGCGCGAACCGGGACGAGTCATCCCACAACCCCACGCATCCCGGCGCGGGCACCCGGGTGACCGGCCTCCGTCCGGGATCCTCGGGCGCATGATCACGAAGCTCCCCGCGGCCTTCGCGCAACGGCCCCTCGTCGTCCCGGTGGCGGCGTTCGTCGGGCTCGTCCTGACCTGGCACGAGGACCTGCCCGGCCGGGTGGTCGGCGTGGTCGCCGTGTTCCTGGTGGGGGCGGTGCCGGCGGCCGCGAATCCGCGAGAGCGGTGAACCGCTGAGGCGGTGGTGGCCGTGGTGACGAACGGAAGCCCCTGGCACGTCCCCCCGTGCGGTCAGGGGCTTCCGCCGTCTCCGGCCGTGCCCGCTGGGAGGGGCGGGGTCACGGCCGGGAGCCCCGGCGCCGCGGCTGTCGGCGGGTCAGGGGCTCGGTGGTGCCGCGGCTCAGACGCGGCCCTGCGGCCTCCGGAGGGCTCAGACCTCCGGAGGCGGCGGCATCGGCCCCGGCTGATCAGCGACACGGCCGCTGACTACAGCGGTCGCCGGTACGCGGCCACCGTCACCGAGGCGGTCACCTCGACCGGCTCCGGCAGGGCCGCGAGGGCGGCCGCGAGCCGG